>CAJKPX010000079.1 GCA_905201895.1 uncultured Eubacteriales bacterium
AAGCTCTTGAAGGGGTGCAGGGGGAACTTCTCTCGAGAAGTTCCCCCTGCAAAAAACAAAAATATTATAATCTTACGCTATCCGCGCTTTTACTCAAAAAGTTCTCCCTCTCCCCCTGCTTCACTCAATATTATCCAATTTCCGTATATTTTTTTGCGAGGGCGGTGATGCCGTCGAAGTCGCCTGCGGCGAGCATTTTCTTGTTGACGATACCCGAGGCGATGCCGATGCCGCGCACGCCTGCGGCGAGGTATTCGGCGGCGTTGTGCTCGTTGATGCCGCCAACTGCGAGCAGACGCACGTGCGAGAGCGGCGCGAGGAGGTCCTTGACATAGGACGCACCCATCGTTGCAACCGGGAAGAGCTTGACAAAATCAGCTCCCGCGCGCCATGCAGCCGCAACCTCGGTGGGCGTGAGCGCACCCGGGATCGAAACGAGACCCTCGCGCACGGTGAGCGCGATCACGTCGGCGTTGGTGTCGGGCGAGATGATGAATCTGCCGCCCGCGCGCTTGGTGAGCAGAACCTGCTCCTCGGTGAGCACCGTACCCGCGCCGATGAGCATGCGATCCCCGAAATGCTCGGCGAGCATGGCAATGTTGTCGGCAGTCTCGGCGTCGGTGGTCTTGCCGCTCGCATCAAAGGTGCACTCGAGCAGACGGATGCCGCCGCGATACATTGCCTCGGCAAGGTCGATCAGCTGCTCGCGCTTGACACCGCGCACGATCGTGATCACTCTGCCCGCCTCGATCGCCTCGATTGCCTCGGCGCGCTTGCGATCCGCCTCGGCGTCGGCTTCGATAATCTCGCGGATGCGCTCCATGCGCTCGTCGAGAAAAGCCTCCCACTCACCCGCCACCACGAATGCGTCGCGCTCACCGCGCAGGGTCGCCTCAATCTTGAGGTCGGTGTCGTTGTTCCAGGTGTGGTTGCCAACGAAAATGTCAACCTGCTCGCCGCGCAAACGGTTCAGACTGTTGATGAATTTCTGTCTGTTCTCTGCGGGGAGCTTGTGCGCGATCATAAAGTCACGCACCAGCGTGTTTGTGCCCGCACCGCCGTGCATGCCCGCGCGGAGTGTGCGCTCGCCGTCGGTCACGTTGAAGAACAGAGACATGGTGCCGTCGGTGTGACCCGGGGTGGAGAGACAACGCACGGTGGTGTTGCCGAGCGTGATCTCATCGCCGTCGCGGAGCAGAACGTCGGGGATAAAGCTGTTTTTCACAAAATGCAGGTCATCGGCACCGAGGTAGACCTTTGCATCGGTGAGCGCAAGCAGCTGCGCGGTCGCCTCGGCATGATCGCCATGCCCGTGCGACAGAATGATGTATTTGACGTCGCTCGGCTCAAATCCGACCTTGCGGATATTTTTGACAACGGTGCGGAAATTGCGCGCATAGCCGGGGTCGATCAGGATCAGCCCCGCCCCCGTGTCGATGATGTGCGTGGATGCGTCATAGGTGCCCACGAAATAGAGATTGCCGAACATTCTCACGGGCTCCAGATAATTGTCACGAACGCGTTTTGCCATTTTATTCTACCTCCCAAAGATATCTCATGGACCTGCGAATACCCTGACGCGCCTCCTCGGTCTTTTCGTCGATCGCGGTGGAGCGGAAAAGACGCTCGCAGTATTCCTCAAAAATTGCCTCGCTGCGCACAACGCCAACGTCGGACACGCGGTAGGGCATGTTGTATTTCTTCATCAGGCGGAGCAGCTCACGGTTGTTCTCCTCCTCGCCGTTGAAGTGGTTTTGCAAAAGCAGACCCACGCCAACGATCTCGCCGTGGAGATAGGGACGCGCCGACTCAACAAAGAGCGTGCGCGTGATCTCGTAAAACTTATGCGCCAGGGCGGTTTGATTGGAGCCGCGCGCGATGCCGCTGATTACGCCGGTTGCGGCAATCGTTGTGAAGATGAGATTGTCCACGTCGGCGCTCGCAACGCCGTTTGCCATGTCCTCAATTCCGCGATCCGCCTTCTCGGAGAGCAGATCAAAGGAATATTTCGACATCACATATGCGTAATCCAGCCCGATCGGGTATTCGGCGGCGCCGATATTGAACCGCTGCTTGATCTCAACGAATTTTGCGAGTGCGTCGAACACGCCCGCCAAAAAGAGACGCACGGGCTGGCGCGAAACCACGTCCACGTCAACAAGCACGCAGCTCACCTCCCTGCCATAGTGCAGCGAGCCAACCGTCTCCCCCGTGGGGCTGTACCGCACACTCAAGGGCGTATACGCCGCGCAGGTGGCGCTCGAGGTGGGCACGTTGATCACAGGGAGCGAGGCGTAGTGTGCGATCAGCTTGGAAAAATCGCAGATCACACCGCCGCCAACGCCAACGATCACGTCATAGCCCTCTCGCAAAGCGCAATCCGCAAGCACCTTGGCATCGTCGTCATTGCAGGTTCCCGTGTGAGTTACAAATTCATATTTTTTGCATCTCCCGAGAGTACCCGCCTCTATGGCTGTACGCGTGAGTCCGAGCGCGGTCTCGCCTCCAACAATCAGAGGTGCGTTGCCGAGTCGGCATACCTCGTCTCCAAGTCTTGTGAGGTATCCGCGTCCCTGCAGGTAACGTCCCGCACCGATGCGGAAGGATTCTTCTTTTACAGGCATTGCTTCTCTCTCCTTTTTCTTTTCTTAAAATTGCTTGACATACTTATATTATAGTGATATAATGAACGCAAGTCAATCCGATAAAATGATGAAAAATTCAGATTTATTGCTTTTTTGAGGTGAGTTATGATCTTCAACGCCTATCAGGACTCCGATCGTGGGATCGCCGAGGTTTCGGTGGTGAGCAGCGGTCACATCTTTGCCAAGCCGGGCAGACGCATCCTGCGTCCAACGGGTCGGCGCGACCATCTGCTTTTCTACGTTGCCAAGGGCTGCGAGCATTTTCTGCTCGATGGGGTCGAGGTGCTCGCCCCCGAGGGATCGTTCATTCTGTTCTGCCCGGGCGAGTCGCAAATCCACACGCACCGCGACGAGCGCAACGGGGAGTTCTATTACGTGCACTTCAACGCGCCCTCCAATGCCGAGCTGCACGGGCTCGAAAGCTCGCGCATCTACACCGCCGAGCCCTCCTCCACCGTGCGCGACCTCTTTGAGGAGATCATCTCCGAGCTGCAAACCAAGCGCCACGCCTATGAGCGCGTGTGCGTGGCAAAGCTGTTTTGCATCCTTGCGCTGCTGGAGCGAAAGACCCTGCGCGATACCAGCCCAACGGGGCGCTATTCGAGCAAAATCGCCTACGTGATCGCAACCATGAACAAGGAATATGAGCTCGACCGCAGCGTGGAGGACTACGCCGCGCTTTGCAGCATGAGTAAATTCCATTTTCTGCGCGTGTTCAAGGAGATCACGGGAAAGACCCCCATCGAATACCGCAACAAGATCCGCTTCGACCACGCCGCCGAGATGCTCGCCGACACAAGCGACCCGATCAACGAGATCGCCCATCGCGTCGGCTTTTCCTCCAACGTCTATTTTTGTGACGCCTTCAAGAAAAAAATGGGCATCTCCCCCTCGCTCTACCGCAAGCGATACCAAGGAATTTAGCATTTGAACCGCAGAAAAGGACAACGCAACAATGCCAAAACAGCTTCTCACCAAAGAGGATATCAAACGCGATCTGCTCAAAAAGCTCAACAAGGGCGCTCCTCTTTGGATCTATCTGACCGTTATCACGCTGCTCTCCGCCGTCGCACTTGTGCTGCGGGTGATCCTGCTCGCACGTACACACGCCGACCTTCCCATCGAGCTGCTCCCCCTCGCCGCCCTGCTCGCAATGTTTGTTTGGCTTCTGCTCGAACTTTACTATCTCGACCTTTTTCGGGTCAAGGCGGGAAAATTCAGGATCCTCGAGGAGACACTCTATGAGAAAAAACGCGAGTGGATCCGCTATTATCGCCAATCGGTGGAGGAAAACTCCCTCTATTTCCGCAATTTCAGGATCGCGGTGGAGGATGACGTATTTTCCGAGTCGAGGAAGGGCGACACCTTCTACGCCGTGATCCTGCGCTCGTCACGGTCGCCGATCGCCGTTTACCGCAAAGACAGCTATGAGCTCGATCCCACGCTGCGCTGAAGAAGGAGCGGTCCCACCTCAAAGATTTCACTCGATGCAGCTTCTAAAAAACGGTTTTGTCATTGACTTTTTCGCGCATCCGAGCTATAATGTAACCAACACATCTGAAAATCCATGAAGGAGCATTGCAATGTACCAAATTTCCGTTCCGATCATGAACAGCACACTCAAGCGCAGCAACCGAGATCGCATGCGCGAGGAGCTGGGGCGCTTGGATGCCGCGCGCGTATTTCTGGCGCTCGACCGCTATGAGACCGACCCCGACCGTCGGCGTGCGGTGATGGACGAGCTTGCCGACAACTGCCGCTTTTTTAAGGCGCAGGGCTTTGAGGTCGGCGCGTGGATCTGGACCTTCTGGATCAAGGGCAACCGTGAATTTTGCAACATGCGCGCGATCAGCGGCAAGGAAATTGAGGAGTTTATGTGCCCCACCGACGAGCGCTTCGTCCGCTTTGCCGCCGATTATGCCGCCGACATTGCACGCTGCGGTGTCGACCTGATCCAATACGATGACGATTTTCGCTACGGCTTTCTCTCAGACTCGCCCGCCTGCCTTTGCGACGCGCATATCGAGGCGATCAACCGCATCACGGGCGAGCCGAAAACACGCGAGGAGCTGGAGCGCTACATCACCACGGGCGGCAAAAACAAGTTCCGCGATGCCTATCTCAAGGCAAACGGCGATGCCCTTCGACATTTTGCCGCGTCGGTTCGTGCTGCGGTGGATGCGGTCAATCCTTCGGTGCGCATGGGCACCTGCACCTGCATGACCTCGTGGGATATCGACGGCACCGATGCCGCAGAGCTCGCGCGCATCCTGGCGGGCGGCACGAAGCCCTTCGCACGTCTGATCGGCGCACCCTATTGGGCGTTCAGGCGCTCGTGGGGGAATGAATTGCAGGACGTGATCGAGCTGGAGCGCATGGAAAGCGCATGGACACGCGACGGCGAGATCGAGCTAATGGCGGAGGGCGATGTCTATCCCCGCCCGAGAACACGCTGCCCTGCCTCCTATCTTGAGGGCTTTGACACGGCGATCCGCGCCTCGGGCTGCACCGACGGAATTCTGAAATACGGGCTTGATTACGTCTCTCATGCCGACTATGAAACGGGTTACGCCACCCTGCACGAGCGAAATCGGGCTCTTTATGCCGCAATTGATCGCCTCTTTGGAGGCAAGCACTCCTGCGGCGTGCGCGTTTACGAATCCATGAAAAAGGTTGCCGACACGGTTACTCCCACGGCGGTAAACACCGACGTGGATATCCAGCATCAGTTTTTCTCAAGGGCGGCACGTACTCTGGCGTATAACACAATCCCCACGGTTTACGAGGGCGAGGGTGTTGCGGGCATCGTGTTTGACGAAAACGCACGCAATCTGCCGCTCACCGCCCTTGAAAAGGGCTTGATCCTCGATATTGCCGCCGCGGAAATTCTGACGGAGCGAGGCGTTGACGTAGGTCTTGAGCGGATCGGTCGCGCAACGAGCGGCGAGAGCGAGCATTTTCTCGAGGGCAACAATTACATCCTGATGGACAAAGCCACCGTTTATGAGCTTGGGCTGCGCGATGGCGTTGAAATTTTGAGCGACGTCGAAACCCCGCTCGGCACCCTGCCCGTGTCCTATCGCTATGAAAACGCCGACGGCAACCGCTTTTTGGTGCTCAATCTCAACACGCGGAGCAAAAACGTCAATCCACTCTGCCACTACGCGCGGAGTCGGCAGTATGCCGAGCTGATCCCGTGGCTCGGCGGCGAGCATCTCCCCGCCTACGTCTACGGAAACCCTGCGCTCTATATCCAATGCAAAAAGAATGAGAACGGCATGGCGGTTGGTCTTTGGAATTTCTTTGCCGACCCCACGCTTTTCACCACGGTGGAGCTGGGCGCCATCTACCGCTCGATCGAATTTGTCAACTGCAGCGGCAGGCTGGAGGGCGATCGCGTGATTCTCTCGGAAATCCCTGCCTTCGGGTTTGCGTCATTTGAGGTAAAATATTGAAAAACAACGGAAGGAAAAAGATATGAGCCATCACGTATATCCCGTCACCAAAACGCTTGATCAATGCAACGACTATGAGGTCCTTGTGAACGGCGTGCCTGCCGAGCTGAACACGGCGCGTGTTTCGGCATACCCCTTCAATCGCCGCTGGCCCGGTCATCAACGCCAGATCGAGCAGACCGAGCTGATCAATTTTCTCTCGATGGAGTCCGACGGAGAGGTGGAGCTCACGATCATCCCCCGCGTGCCCTCGTTTGCGGTACGTATCCGTCCGCGCTCGCTTGAGGCAGGCGTCACCACCGATGCCGACGGCGTGATCCGTGTTCGCGTGACGGGAGCGGCACAGTTTACGGTCGAGCCCTACGGTCGCAGCCGTGCTCTGCACGTTTTCATCGACCCGCCCGCCGCCTATCGCGTGGATCGAGCCGATCCGCAGCTGCTCTATTTCGGTGCGGGCGAGCATGACGTGGGCGACCTTTATCTGCAAAGCGGGCAGACGCTTTATCTCGACGAGGGGGCGGTTTTGTATGCAACGCTCTACGCTCTGCACGCCGAAAACATCCGCATTCTCGGCAGAGGAATCCTCGACAACAGCCGTCACCGCGAAACCGTCCTCTTTGAGGCAAGCGTTGAGAACAACAAGGCTGCGGTTGCAAATGCCAAGCGCAACCATGCGGTCAATTTCGTTTGCTGCAAGAACGTGGAGGTGGACGGAATCACGATCCGCGATTCCCTGTGCTACAATCTCACAGCACTCTCCTCGGAGAACGTGCAGATCAACAATCTCAAGATCATCGGCGCATGGCGCTTCAACTCCGACGGCGTGCATTTTGCAAACTGCCAAAACTGCTCGCTGACCAACAGCTTCCTGCGCACCTTTGATGACAGCATTTGCGTGCGCGGCTTTGCAAACTATGACTATGACCACTTTCTCAATGACGAGCAGCAGGAGGCGCTCTCGTTTGTTTGCAAGAATATTCTCATCAAAAACTGCGTGGTGTGGAACGATTGGGGCAAAAACCTGCAGGTTGGAACCGAAACCTATTCCAACGAGATCACAAGTATCCGCTTCGAGGATTGCAAGCTCATCCACACGTCGGGCTATGCCCTGACGATCTGGCTGGTTGACAATGCCAGGGTCCATGACGTTGCTTTTGTGCGCACGCTGGTGGAGTATGATGACCCCATGCACAAAATGCGTGAGCAATCGAACGATGCGCAAATCTACATCGACGACTATGATCCCAGCCGCACAGGTACTCTTGTGCGCTTTGCGGTGAATTGGCATTTTGAATATTCGCTCATCAAGAGCGCGGCGGAGCTCGGCTCGGTGCGCAACGTGCGCATTGAAGATTTGCAGCTTTACGCTCTGCAAAAGCCGAAATTCGTTTTTCGGGGTGCGAGCGATCGCAGCCCCTGCGCCGACGTCACCCTCGACGGCGTATACTGGAACGGCGAGCCGATACCGAAGGCGCTGTTCGAGCGGCAAACCGAGGCAAACGAGTTTGTTTCGGGTTTGCAATTGATCGAAAAATAATCCACGTAGCCTGCCTCGGCTACCAAAAACGAAAGGCAAAAATATGAGAAAATTTGAGGGTCTGCTCTTTTGCACCGATCTGGACGGCACGCTTTTTGCGAGCGACAGCAGCGTTTCGCGCGAAAATCTCGACGCGATCGAATATTTCAAATCCGAGGGTGGTCTTTTCACCTTCATCACGGGGAGACCCCCCGTGACCACCGAGGCGATCTTTCGCAATGTTCAGCCCAACGCGCCCTACGGCTGTGCCAACGGCGGCGCGATCTGGGAGCCGTGGAAGGGCGAATTTTTGTGGGTCAATTATCTGTCGCGCGAGGCGCTCGAGCTGGTGCGCGCGGTTGACGAGAACCTCCCCGAGATCGCCATCCAGCCCAACGCGAAGTCGCGGCTCTACTTCAGCAAGCACGATCGGCTGATGGAGGTCTTTCGAATCATCTCTCGCGTGCCACCCGTCTCCTGTCACTACGATGAGATCGACGAGCCCCTGCTCAAGGTGGTCCTGATGCACCCCGACGGAGAGCAGATCCGCGCGCTTGAGACGCTGCTCCGCTCGCATCCGCGCGCCGATGAATTTGATTTCATCCGCTCCGAGCACAGCCTCTTTGAAATTCTGCCAAAGGGTGTGAGCAAGGGCGGAGCGCTGCGCAAGATGTCGGAGCTCTTTGGCATCGACCGCTCCAAAACACTGGCGATCGGCGACTACAACAACGACGTTTCGATGCTCCGCGAGGCAGGGGTCGGCATTGCCGTTGCAAACGCCTGTGCCGACGCAAAGGCGGCGGCTGACCTTGTGACTGTGAGCAACAACGAGCACGCGATCGCCGCCGTGATCGGCATGCTCGACCGCGGCGAGCTTGTGCTTTGAGCGCACATACTCTAAAAAACATACGTGTAAACAAATTCTGATCAAAAACGGAAAAAGGAGAATACAGATGAGATACGTATTTATGAGATACCCCGGAGGGCTTGCCAA
Source organism: uncultured Eubacteriales bacterium (assembly GCA_905201895.1). Classification (GTDB taxonomy): domain Bacteria; phylum Bacillota; class Clostridia; order Oscillospirales; family CAG-272; genus UMGS1865. The sequence continues at coordinate 8,611 of CAJKPX010000079.1, forward strand.
GGCTGTGACCTTCAGCTATGACGACGGTGTGCGACAGGATCGCCGTCTTGTGGAAATTTTCACGCGCTACGGCATGAAGGCAACCTTCAATTTCAACGGTACCTGCTCGCGCTCCTACAACTATTCGAATGAGGAAATTCAAGAGCTGTTCCTCTCCCACGGACATGAGATCGCCGTGCACGGCATGTGGCACCGCGCCAACGGAAGACAGCGCCCGATCGAGGGAATCCGCGACGTGCTTGACTGTCGGCTTGAGCTGGAGGCGCGCTGTGACCGCATCATTCGCGGTATGGCGTATCCCGATTCGGGCATCACGAAGATGGGACCCCTCGCAACCTATGAGGGGATCAAGCACTACCTGACCGATCTCGGCATCGTCTATGCGCGCACGCTTGCAGGCGACAACGATCGCTTTGAGCTCCCCACGGATTTTCACGCATGGCTCCCCACCGCGCATCATGATAACCCTCAGATCATGGCGTATATCGACAAATTCCTCGCGCTCAATCTCTCCCCCGAGACCTACCGTGCGGCACGCGCTCCGCGCCTGTTCTACATTTGGGGTCACAGCTACGAATTTGACCAAAAGGAAAACTGGGATCACATCGAGGCGATCTGCGAGAAATTTGCCGCCGCCCGCGAGGAGATCTGGTTTGCCACCAACATCGAAATCTACGATTACGTGCAAGCATACAACAGCCTTGTATGGAGCGCCGACGGTCACCGCGTCTACAATCCCACGTTGCTCCCCGTATTCTTTGACGTGGACGGCGTTCCCTATTGCGTGCAGCCCGGCGAGACCCTTCGCATTGCGGATTAAAGAGCGGTAAGTTTTTTATTTTTTTGCGGGGAAGGGGGATTTCTTGGAAGAAATCCCC
>CAJKPX010000080.1 GCA_905201895.1 uncultured Eubacteriales bacterium
TCGAAACAAAAATAGCAGACAGCACTTTGTGCTATCTGCTATGCGTAAGGGATTCGGAACCCAAACGCGCTCCCTTTTGCAGAAACTCCCTCCTCTGCTTTGGCGCGCGTTCTAGCGAATCATTGATTCGCGGGGCTCGAATCGAGATCGTACGTCGAAACAAAAATAGCAGACAGCACTTTGTGCTATCTGCTATGCGTAAGGGATTCAGAACCCAAACGCGCGCCCATTTGCAAAAACTCCATTCCCTTGTTTTGGCGCGCGTTCTAGCGAATCACAGATTCGCGGGGCTCGAATCGATATCGTACACTATAACAAAATATGGGAACCATGCAAGCATGGTTCCCATATTTTGGCACGGCGTAAGGGATTCGAACCCCCGACCTTTTGGTTCGTAGCCAAACACTCTATCCAGCTGAGCTAACGCCGCATATCGGGTACGTTTTTTCGTACTCATATATTATACTACCTTTGTCTCGATTTGTCAAGCCTTTTTTTCAAAAAGTTTTACTTTTTTTCAAGTTTTCTTTTTTGCATCCTGCAAACCGAGACAAAAGCGGAACAGGGACCCGATCTGCCGACAAAGCATGATGCAGTCGGGTCCGTTCCACGGTTATTTTAATGCGCGTATGCCGCGAGAGAAAGGGCGGCGTAGTCTCCAACCGTCTCACCCAAGCCTGCGGGCAGAATCTCGCAGACCGCTCTTGCGTTCTCGAGCGCCATGCGCGAGAGCGTGCGCTCCATGCCCTCTGCCAAGAGATGCGACGAACGCATGTAAACACCGCCGAGAATGATGCATTCGGGGTTGAGAATGTCGATCAAAATCGCCAGCGTTTCGCCGAGCATCTCTCCGCAATAGCGATAAATCTTTCGGCAAAAGGCGTCTCCCTCGTCGGCAAGCTCCGCGATGGTCTTTGCCGAGATCGCGTCGATGCTGCCCGAATATTCGATCAGCGGTGCGGCTGCGATCGGGTCCTTTTGTGCGGCAAGCTTACCCTGCTGCTCAAGTCCCCCTCCGCTGCAAAAGCCCTCGCAGGAGCCTCTCTTATTATATCCGATGGGACCGTCGCGGCGCAGGCGAACGTGTCCGATCTCGCCCGCGTTTCCGTTCGTTCCGCTAAAGAGCCGTCCGTCAAGGATCAGTCCTGCGCCCAGACCCGTGCCGAAGGTGAGAAAGATCACGTTCTGCTTGCCGCGTCCCGCACCGTAGCGCCACTCGGCGATCGCGCAGGCGTTGGCATCGTTTTCCAGCGCAGTGGGGATATGCGTGCGCGACTCAAAAAACTCGGTGATATGCACGTCATCCCATCCGGGAAGATTGGGCGGCGACTGAATAATACCGCGCCTTGAATCGAGCGGACCGCCGCTGCTGATGCCGATCGAATCGACGTCCGCCTCGGTCAGACCTTTTTCTGCGAGCAGCTCACGCATGAGCGAGAGCAGGCGCTCCATCACGTCCTCGGGGCTTCCCTTGGTTGCAAATTTTTTCTTTGCCAGAATTTCGATCTCGCCATCCGTCTCGGCGCCGAGGGTCACGGCACATTTGGTGCCGCCGATATCAAGTCCGATCAGATACCTCATCTCGGCTCCCCTTCTGCAGCAAAGAACTCGTCCTCCACGATCAGGCAGAGTGCGTGATAGATCGGCAGGTGCAGCTCCTGAATGCGGAAGGTTTCGCGGTCATGTACCGCAACGCAAACGTTTGCAAGTTTACCGAGCTTGCCGCCGCCCTCACCCGTGAGAGCGACAACCTTCATCCCCTTTGCAAGTGCCACCTTTGCTGCAAGCACACCGCTGCGCGAGTTACCCGAGGTTGAAATGGCGATCAGAAGGTCGCCCGCGTTGCCGTAGCCATAGGTCTGCTGTGCAAACGCGAGATCGCCCGCAACGTCATTGGAGAACGCCGTCTGGAGCGCCGAATTTTCCACCAGCGCGATCGCAGGGAGTGCCCCTTCAAGGTTGGCGGCAAGATAGTCGAAATCCTCGTCTGCCGTTTCGCGGAGACGCTCATTGAACGCCTTGTCGATCTTTCTCTTGAGCACAAAGCTCTTCATCAGCTCGCCCACGATATGGAGCGCGTCCGCCGCACTTCCGCCGCTTCCGCAAATGAGCACCTTGCCGCCGTTTCGGTAGGTTTCAATGATCGCATCCGCCGCGTGCGCAATGCTTTCCTCAAGATCGGCAAGCGCGGGATATCTTGCGATCAGCTCCTTCAGAATTGCTTGATTTTTCATATTCTTCTCGTCCTTTCAGTTTATCAAATAAAGAATGCATCGCCGTCAAAGCCTGCTTTTTTCATCATGGCAAGATACTGATCCAGATCAAGCTTCTGCTCAATGCCGCTCATAAAGTGGTTCTTGCCGCAAACGGTTTTGCCGTCCAGCTCGTATTCCCACTCCATCAGATAGAAACGGCTCTCCCCATCCGCATGCGGCAGGCATGCCAGCGTGGTGAGCGAATTGGGCAGCAGCTCGGTCTCGCCGCTCGAAAGCAGCGCATCGCCCGTGAGATCACGAACCGTCCAGCGTACCGTCACCGTGCGCTGCAGATCGCTCACACCGCGCATCTTGATGATGCCGCGAGCGGGCTCGGTACACATCAAAGCAAGCGGTGCCTGCGAGCGCTTGATGTAGGCATACGCCAGCTTCTTACCGCCGTAGTAGTCCACGATTGCGTCCGAAATCTGCGGCCAGCCGTCGATCAGGTTCCACCAGATGATACCCGTGTGGAAATCCTTGCCGAGGCGGAACTTCTCGATAAAGAATTTCTTTGCCTCTGCCTGCGAGATCTGGCTTGCGGCAGCAAAGCGCTCAAGCTCACGAGGCTCCTCGGTGAAAATCGCGCGCACCTGCTTTGCCATGAGTCCGATGCGATAGGAATAGGTTGCTCCGGGCACAGGCTCAACGCAAGCGGCGTGCGACAGCCACTCCGCACCCGCAACGTCAATGCCCTCCTCTGCTCTCCAGCCGCGCATGCTCTCGGGCGAGAGGAATTTGGCAAGCGACTCGGGATTGGGGCATCCGTGATAGCCGATCTCGCTCGCAAAGCGGCAGACCGTTTTTTTGCCGTAGTATTCTCCCTTGAAATAGTCTCTCGGACCCCATCTGTGGTCCTCGGAGATCGGGAGCTTACGGCGGAACGCCTCCTCGTCAACGTAGGGCGAGGACGGCAGATAGGGGCGAGTGGAATCGAGGCGGTTGAGCACCTCCGGAATGATACGGCGCGTGAGAATATTGGTGTTGGGGTTGAGCGATGCAAAAACGTCGCACTCGTTGTCACCTGCCCAAACGAGGAGCGCGGGGTGCTGGCGGTATTTGCGCACAATCTGCTCCACCTCATATTCAAAGCGCTTTGCAAACTCGGCATCCTGCGGATACCAGCCGCAGCCCATTGCAAAATCCTGCCAGATGAGAATGCCGTTCTCGTCGCAGAAATCGAAGAAATCCTCGTGCTCATAGACGTTACCGCCCCAGCAGCGCACGATGTTGCAGTTGATGTCGGTGAGCATGGGCATGATGTCGGCAAGGCGCTCACGGTCACGCGAATGGAACGCGTCCACGGGCACCCAGTTGGTTCCCATTGCAAAAATGCGCTGTCCGTTTACGAGGAAGCAGAAGTCACCCTTACCCATCGGGGTATTGTCGGGCTCGATCACCGAGGTGCGTGTAAGCGATACGATGCGAACACCCATACGGAACACGGTTTCGTCGATCAGCTCCTCGCCATGCCAAAGCTTGGCATGCACCTCATAGAGATTGGGCTCACCGTAGTTGCGCGGCATCCAGAATTTCGCATTTTTAAGCTTCACACCGAGCTTGCCTCCCACGTGCCAGAGCTTTTTGCGTGCGATGAAGCAGCTGTCACCGCAGGCACCCGAAATCTCGATTTCATAGTCGGTGGAAAAATCGGCATCAAGCGCGGTTTGGAAAGAGAATGTCAGCGATGCGGTCTTGGCTTCAAGATCGACCGATCCGGTGTAGCCATAGACCTCCACGATGCGGTTGTCGGCGTATTGGACAAGCGAAACGCCTCTCCAGAGTCCGCCCGACACGATGCGGGGCAGGATATCCCATCCAAAGCCGCCTGCCGCCTTGCGCAGAGAGAGAGATGCATAGTTATAGGGCTGCGCGCTCTCCATTGCCTCGGTGGGATAACGGCGCGCGTAAATGGTGGTGGGCTTGATATGTACCACCAGCTCGTTCTCGCCCACGATCAGCTTGTCCTCCACGCACACGCGGTGCTCAATAAACATATTTTCACATTCGAGAACGCGCTCGCCGTTGAGAAAGATTTCCGCCGCAGTGTCGACGCCCTCAAAGAGGAGTGAGAAACAGTCGGGATCGCCGTTAAAATCAAATTTGCGTGCATAATATTGGTGCATACACTCATACTGCTCCAGCTTGGTTACGTTCGTGCCGAAGAAGGGATCCTCGCAGAGTCCTGCACGGTGGAGATCAAGCTCAAAGTTTCCGGGCACACGTGCAGCAACGTTGCAGTATCCGCTCGCCTCAAGCGCGGCGAGCGTGCCGAGCGCAGGGGTGGCAAGCGTGTCGTCACGACGTGCACGGAAGCCGTCGCGCTTGAGACGGCTATCGGGAGCAAAAAAGAGTCTCCACGCACCGTCGAGCGAAATGCGTTTTTCTAACAGATGCTTCATTTTTGTCAAAATTCCTTTCCTTCGTTTTGGGAATCATTCTCTTTATCACTTTCACCCTTTCGGGGAAGATTACAAGAAATCGGCACGGTTTTTCTTTACAATTCAAGAAAAACATGGTATACTGATAAGAGCTACATGATGCGGCGGCTTGCCGCTTTATCACATGATGGGAGAATCTGCATGGCAAAGCGTGAATTTTATCTGGAAAAGCTCAGACCGAATGTGGAGCGTCAATTTATATCGGTGCGAAAGAAGCACGGACCGCTCGACGGGCGATTTGCCAAAACCCTGCATTGGCACGATTACTACGAGCTTGAGCTGATCGTGGGCGGAAAGGGCGCGCACGTATTCAACGGCGAGCGCTATCCGCTCGGCAGGGGCTGCGCCTATCTGCTCACTCCAAAGGATTTTCACACCGTGATCGAATCCGAGGAGGAACCGCTCGCGCTATACAATATCAATTTCAACGAACAAATCCTGCCGCCCGATATTCTGCAACAGCTGACGAACGCCCCCCGTGGAATTACGGTGCGTTTTGACGAGGGTGACACGCAACGCTTCTCTGCCCTTTGCGATGAGATGATTGCCGAGAGCAACGGAGAGGGCGCACACCGACGCGAGCTGCTGTCGGCGCTCTTTACGCAGCTTTTGATCGCGCTGATCCGACGCGGAGCAGCGAATGAGAGCCTTGACTCCAAGCAGCCCCAACAGCCCAGAGTCGGGCGCGTGATCGCGCATCTCAAGGCACATTTCCGCGAGCCGATCACGCTTGCCGAATGTGCGCGCATGGTCTACCTCACCCCAAACTATCTGGGCGAGATCTTCTTCCGCGAAACCGGCATGCGCTTTCAGGATTATCTGCGCCGCCTGCGCTTTGACTATGCGGTTGATCTTCTCCGTATGACCGACATCACGGTCGACGCGATCAGCTACCACGCAGGCTTTCCGTCAGCATCCTATTTTGCATCACTCTTCCGCCGTGAATACGGCATCACACCCACGCAATACCGAAGCCGTTTGAAGGCAACACAGAAGCCGTGATCCCCCGATCGCCTCGGCAATTGATTATCCACCTATATTATAGATCATATTTCTTTGCAATTCAAGACATAAATCACGGAAAAACTATTTTTAGTCACGGTTTTTTTCAAAAAAGGAGCGCGTTACCTGCACGATCTCATCCCGCATGAGAAGCAACATGGCAAGATTGAGGGTTGTGAGCGCGGCAATGGCAGTATCAGCCAGGTCCCATATTCCGCTCGGTGCTGCAATAGACCCTATAAAAAGAAAGACGCCGAAAACGGGTACGAAGCCCAAACGAAGCCAACGACGGCGCGCGAGAAAGCCGAGCGCCTCCTGCCCGTAGCTCGCCCAGCAAAGCAGAGTTGCATAGCCAAAGCAGAGGATTGCCGCGCAGAAAAACCATTCCGACCAGCCTCCCAGCACCACCGAATAGGCACGGATCGCCATCATCACCGCGTTATCCCCCAACGGCTCGACCTCGGGATAGCTCACCAGGATCACCAGCGCCGTTGCGGTGCAGAGCAGAATCGTGTCCACAAAGACCTCAAAGATCCCCCACACGCCCTGCGCGGCAGGGTGTGCCGTGGCGGCAGAGGCATGTGCCGTGGGCGCCGTTCCGCAGCCAGCCTCGTTAGAAAGCAGACCGCGCATGGTTCCCACACGCAGAGCTTGAGAGGTCAGAAAGCCAATCGCGCCGCCTCCCACGCCCGCAGACGAGAACGCCGACCGAAAAATCGAGAGAAAGGCATCCCCAACGGCATCGCGCCGAATGATCAGAACCGCCGCCGAGAGAATGACGTAGCCTGCCGACATAATGGGCACAAGCAGCTCGGTCAGGGCGGAAATTCCGCGACTGCCGCGCAGGATCACGGGAAGCGTCAGGCCAACGAGCAGCGCTCCGCCGAGCCACGTTGGGGCTCCCGTTACGCCCGAGAGCGCCGAAGCAACGGCATTCCCCTGCACCACACAGCCCATCGTGAGCGAAACCACCACCATCAAAACGGCGAATGTAACAGAGAGCACACATGCCGCGATATGGCATCCGTGCGCGTCGAAATGATCCTTTATATAATAGTAGGCGCCACCGAAGAAGCCGCCCCTGCGATCGGTGCGTCGGTGCGAGACGGCAAGCAGAATTTCGGCGTATTTGAGCACCATCGCAAGCAGCGCAGACACCCACATCCAAAGCACCGCCCCCGCACCGCCCAGCCAAACGGCACTTGCCACGCCCACGATGTTTCCCACCCCGAGCGTCCCTGCCAACGCCAGCGTGACTGCGCGAAAGGGTGACACCGAGCCCTCACTCGGCATACGGAGCGCACGAAGCATCCCCCTCGGAGAACGCAGAGGCAGAAACCGAAGCAAAAGCAGAAAAACGACTCCACACCCAACCAACAAAAACGGAATCGCACCACCCGTGAGCAACCATCGAAGCATTCCCTCGCCCCCCTTCAAGACCTCTTTTGAGCTCTTCTCTTTTCCAAAATGACACCACATCATTCTATGAATACACGGCGTTTTCTATGCTTTTTCGCAAAAGTCACGCCATTTACACTCGATAGGTGGGATGAATCAATAAAATTGTTAATATAATGTGAATAATGCAGAAAAAGGCTTGATTTTTTTCAAAAAAGGTATACAATAATAGCATGAATTAGCACTCGTCCACCTTGAGTGCTAACACCAAAACGGAGCTCCGCTCCCACACACGCAAACAAATAAGGAGGCATTCAGATCATGAATATCAAACCGCTTTCCGACAGAGTTGTAATCAAGCTCGTCGAGGCAGAAGAAAAAACAAAGACCGGCATTTTCCTCACCGCATCGGCACAGGAAAAGCCGCAGGTTGCAGAGGTTGTTGCAGTTGGTCCCGGCGCACGCGACGATAACGGCAAGCTGATCCCGATGGAAGTCAAGGTTGGCGACAAGGTCATCACGGGCAAGTATGCAGGCACCGAGGTGAAGATGGACGGCACCGAGTACACCATCGTTAAGCAGAGCGACATTCTCGCAATCGTTGAATAATCGTAGAATCACGGAGGTTTCACACAGTTATGGCAAAGGATATTCTTTACGGAATTGAAGCACGCAACGCGCTCGTTCGCGGCGTGGATAAGCTGGCAGACACGGTTAAGATCACGCTCGGTCCCAAGGGCAGAAACGTGGTGCTTGACAAGAAATATGGCTCGCCCCTGATCACCAATGACGGCGTTACCATCGCCAAGGAGATCGAGCTGGAGGACGAGGCTGAAAACATGGGCGCTCAACTGGTCAAGGAGGTTGCAACCAAGACCAATGATGCAGCCGGCGACGGTACCACCACCGCTACCCTGCTTGCACAGGCATTCGTGCGCGAGGGTATGAAGAACGTGACCGCAGGCGCCAACCCCATGGTTGTTCGCAAGGGTATGAAGAAGGCTGTTGACGCCGCTGTTGAGGCGCTGATCGCCAACTCCAAGAAGGTTAACGGATCGGCTGACATCGCACGCGTTGGTACGATCTCCGCAGGCGACGAGGTGATCGGTGAGCTGATTGCCGACGCAATGGAAAAGGTTACCGCCGACGGCGTAATCACCATTGAGGAGTCCAAGTCCGCCGACACCTATTCCGAGGTTGTTGAGGGTATGCAGTTTGACCGTGGCTACCTCTCGCCCTACATGGCAACCGATATGGATAAGATGGAAACCGTTTACGACGACGCGCTCATTCTCATCACCGATAAAAAGATCTCCAACATTCAGGAGATCCTCCCCCTGCTCGAGCAAATCGTTCAGGCAGGCAGAAAGCTGCTCATCATTGCCGAGGACGTTGAGGGCGAGGCTCTGACCACGCTGGTGCTCAACAAGCTCCGCGGCGTGTTCAACTGCGTTGCAGTCAAGGCTCCCGGCTTTGGCGACAGACGCAAGGAAATGTTGCAGGATATCGCAATCCTCACGGGCGGTCAGGTCATCTCCTCCGAGGTCGGCCTGGAGCTCAAGGACACCGCCCTTCCCATGCTCGGCAGAGCACGTCAGATCAAGGTCAACAAGGAGCACACCATCATCGTTGGCGGTGCAGGCAGCTCCGACGAGATCAAGGCTCGCGTGGCGCAGATTCGCAATGCAATCGTGGAAACCACCTCTGATTTCGACCGTGAGAAGCTCCAGGAGCGCCTTGCAAAGCTTGCAGGCGGCGTGGCAGTAATCAAGGTTGGTGCCGCAACCGAGGCTGAAATGAAGGAAAAGAAGCTCCGCATCGAGGACGCACTCAACGCAACCAAGGCAGCCGTTGAGGAAGGCATCGTGGCAGGCGGCGGAACCGCTTACCTCAACGTCATCCCCACCGTTGCGAAGCTGATCGAAACGGTTGACGGCGACGAAAAGACCGGTGTGAAGATCGTGCTCAAGGCTCTCGAGGAGCCCGTTCGTCAGATCGCCGCAAACGCAGGCTTCGACGGCGGCGTTGTGGTTGACAAGATCCTCTCCTCGCAGCAGGTTGGCTACGGCTTTGATGCCTACAACGAGGTCTACTGCGACATGATGGCAAACGGTATCGTAGACCCCACCAAGGTGACCCGTTCGGCTCTCCAGAATGCGGCTTCGATCGCATCCGTGATCCTCACCACCGAGGCTGTTGTTGCAGACCAGAAGGAAGAAACACCCGCTCCCGCGGCACCTGCCGGCGGC
>CAJKPX010000081.1 GCA_905201895.1 uncultured Eubacteriales bacterium
GCGGCGTTCCGGGCAGCTTGCATGCAAGCTGCGCGTGAAGAACCGTGTTGTTTTTTGTCCGCACCAAAAACACAAGGGGTACGCTTTTGCGTACCCCTTGTGTTTTTGGTGCGGGTAAAAGGACTTGAACCTTCACGAAGTTGCCCTCACTATAACATGATAGTACCGTCACTACGGTAAAAATATTTAATGATTCAAAATCCACTCCAAAGCACTCTTGATGTGAAGATTCCACCATTTCCACGAGTGATCACCTTCGGAGGTCTCAAATTGATGGGCAACGCCAAGTGCTGTCAAATGTTGCTCAAACGAGCGATTTACATGGATCAATCCGTCCTCGGTACCACACCACATATACATCTTTGGAAACGCTTTTCCCTCTGCTTTATTTTTAGCGGCAAGTGCATACAGATCGTGTTCACTACCTTCAAGCTCCAAAGGACTTTCCATATCAAATCCGAAGATGCTTCTCCATTCATTTATATTATATGAACGCCCCTTTCTTGTAATATCAAATGATCCGGACAGTGAAATACATGCGCCATAATTTTCAGGGCAAGAAAGCGCTATCTTCATAGCACCATATCCCCCCATTGAAAGTCCTGCAACTATGTTGTCTTCCCTACTCTTGCTTATCTGTCGGAAAGTTCTGAAGCAAACCTCCGGCAGTTCTTTCGTGACAAAAGAAAAATAATTGGCATCATACGCGGTATCAGTATACCAGCTTCTATCAACATTCGGCATTACTACCGCAAGATTGTACTTTTTTGCATATTGTTCGATTTCGGTGTATCTAATCCATCCTGTATGATTATCTGATAGTCCGTGCAACAGCCACAACGTTTTGAATGGTACATCGTCCTTTTCCTTTGTGTCGGGAATCAGAACATACACCTGTGTCTGCCGTTTCAACTCAGCGGATTTAAAATTCATTTCCAAAAACATTTTTCCAGATTCCTCCCAAAAATTTATTCAACAACATTATAGCACAAGTTGACTGCTTTACCAAGAGGATCGCAACAAAATGTAGTATTTAAGCACCACTACATAAAAAAGGATCAGAGCATAAGCTCAATCTCAACCGTGACATTTCAAATGCGATTGCCGCATTTATTTTTATATCTTATGTTGCAAACTCAGTTGCTCCTATTTTTGCATTCGTACAACAGCCTACTTGGCGGAATATGAAACTGGTTTTTAAATACTCTGGAAAAATAGCCGTAGTGCTCAAAGCCCAGACTTTCGGAAATTTCCTTTAGAGAAAGAGTGCCTTCCTCAATCATTTGCTTGGCAAGTATCATTTTGTGCTCGTTGATATATTCGATTACCGTTTTTTCTATGTTTTTCTTGAAAATATAGGAAATGTATTCCTCAGACAGGTGAACGTGGTCGCTCAACATAGTCAAGGTGATTTTTGTATGAATATTTTGATCGATGAACTTAATGATTTGAATAATATCGGGATTGTTGCTTTCGAATGAAAGAGATTCGAGAATTTCAAACAGAATGTAATTTAAAATACCGCACAGCTTCTCTTTAGAATAGTAAAGCGTGGAAAGGCGTCTTTGCGGGTACGTATTTACCAGTCTTTTGATATCCTGTGTAATGACGTTTTTCATAAGAAGAGGTGTGTTTAACTCGCATTCGGGAAGGATAGTAAAATTAAAGCTGATAAAATCCACCCTTTGAGTACCTGCCAGTCGCTCTCTGAGTGTACCCGGAGGTAAAAGAATCGCATCGTTTTCATGTAGTTCCAGTCGTTGCCCATTGGCAAAATAGGTCATTTCTCCTTTTGTGATAAAAGAGAAGTCGTAATATTGAATCGTTCTTTTGGGAATATATGAGCTTGGCACGGACACGTTACAGTAATGCGAAATATCTTTTACAATATACATGGTTTCTTTTTTCTCCAAATCTTAAAATAGTGCAAATATTCGTATATTTAATTAAAATTGTTTATTGTCATTTATACGTTAAAATGCTATACTGAATATGTGTTCTACACATATTATAGCAGAAATGTCCTGAAAAATCAATCCTAAATTTGTACAAACATTTTTATAAGGAGTAATATATATGAAAGCTTTATTTGTCGGGGATGTATCTCCCACAAAAACCAGCGCGGAATATTTTAAAAAGGGCAACGTGGAGCTGCTTTTCGGAGATACTGTGCGCCTTTTTGATGGTAATGATATCAATATGGTTAATCTTGAATGCGCCTTGACCGAATATCCCACCAAGATTGCAAAGATTGGTCCCGCGCTAAAGGCTCCCAAGGAAACCGCGGCTACGCTCCGTACATTGGGCGTCAATATTTGTGGCGTTGCAAATAATCATTTCTTTGATTTTGGAAAAGTCGGCGCTAATGATACGCTGGAGGCGCTTCAATCGGAGGGGTTACTTTCTGTTGGATACGGAAGGAATACCGAAGACGCCGCAAGACCGCTTGTGATCGAGAAGGACGGAGAACGTATCTGCCTGATAGCGGTTTGTGAGCACGAGTATTCCTATGCGCTTGAGGGACGTGTTGGCTGTAACGGATTTGATCCCTTTGAAACTCCACTTGCGATACGTGAGGCGAAAAAGAACTGTGACAGAGTTGTGGTGCTTTACCACGGCGGTAAGGAGCTTTGTCAGTATCCCTCGCCACGTTTGCGTGCCGCCTGTCGTGCTATGGCAAAAAGCGGAGCAGACCTGATTCTGTGTCAGCATAGCCATTGTATTGGGTGCTATGAGAAATTTGAGGGCTGTCATATTTTATACGGACAGGGCAATTTCCATTTCGTAAGAGAGGAGGGAGACGAAGATCTTCCCGAAATATGGGACAGCGAGCTTGCCGTGAAGTACGACAGTAAAACGCACGAGATTGAGTTTATCCCGACCAAAGAAAACGGAGCGGGCATAACGCTTGTTAAAGGCGAGGAACGGGAACGGTTATTGGCTGAGTTCGAGGCTCGGAACGCACAATTGCTTGACGGTACCTGGTACGACGGTTGGGTGAGCTTTTGCGAGGAAAACAGAGAGAGCTATACTGCCGCGGCAGTAAGGCTTGGCGCCCTCGGAGAGCCGAAGCACTACGAGCGTTTTGCGCACTACCTTGATTGCGAGGCGCACCTTGACGTATGGATGGAGCTTTTCAAAACACACAATCACCGCAACGAAAGAGATTATTAATTTGTTAAGAATAAAGAATCTGTAAAATTTATTTTAAAAGGAGATCGTTATGAAGATCGGAGTTTGCGGAAGCATTGAACGTGCCCCTATAATAAAAAGTCTCGGCTTTGACTATGTCGAGGAAAATCTTTCGAAAATAGCAGGGCTTTCGGAAGAAGATTTTGAGAAAACAGCCGAAAAATATAAAGCCTTGGGATTGCCTGTATATTCCTTTAATTGCTTTTTTGGCAGTAATATTTCGATATACGGTGAAAATTCCATAGAAGAAGTAAAGGAATATACAAGCCGTGCGCTGTTACGTGCGTATCGGCTTGGTGGTAAGGTTTGCGTTATTGGTAGCGGAAAGGCGAGAGCAATACCCGAGGGAATCAGCCGTGAATTTGCGGAAATACGCTTTGCCGAGATTGTTGCCGTTTGCGCTGATATAGCTGATAAATACGGAATTGAAATTGTGGTAGAGCCGCTTAGCAGCAAAGAAACAAACTTTATCAACACCGTTTCGGAGGGAGCTGAGGTGGCAAAAAAAGTGGGAAAAGCAAACGTTGGCTCACTTGTTGATTTCTTTCACTTTTATTTGCAAGGCGAAAGAGATGATAGCATTATAAAAAATGCAGACACGCTTATTCATGCGCATATTGCTCGACCCGATCGATATGCTCCGAAAATGGCTGATGCGGAGACGGTTGCTCATTGGACAGGACTTTTGAAGGCGATTAACTATCATGGCGCTCTTTCCATTGAATCACGATTTGATGACTTCGAAAAGGAAATAACCGAAGCCAAGGAATGCCTTAAAGCTGTTGGATTGATGTAACGGCGTAGGAGGGGTGAAGATGGAAACTAATCATTGGAACGGTAAGCTTTGGTATGCTTACGGTACGTCTATGACAAGCAAAGAGGAGGGATGGTTCGTTCCCGTAGTGGAAGAGCTTTCGGGTATGACCGTCGTTAATAAAGGCGTAGGCGGCGGTTGCCTTACTCCCGACGGATATTCAAATGGAAAAAATAAAAGAGTTGTTATGGATCCCGACGATGGAAAGGAAAAAGCGGATCTTATAACGCTTGAAATACTCCCAAACGAAGGAGAAAGGGTTGGAAGCATTTACGATACTGACGATGAAAGCTTTTGCGGATGCCTTAATCAGTGTATACGTTACTTGCAGGAAAACACCAAGGCTCAAATTGTTGTAATCATTATGATTCTCGGAAACAATACGCCGCCCGAGAAAATAGTGAAGCGCGGAATTACCAATTTTGAGTTTGCGGAGATTGCCGAGCGAGTGGCGCATCTGAACGGCGTTCCCGTTATCAACGCATTTTGCGAGAGTGGGTTCGGCTATGCCAGAGTAAAGGCTCGTGATTATCAAAAGGATCACATTCATTTAAATGAGCTTGGTGGCAAAAACATGGGCAATTTTATTTGGAGTAAGCTGAAAAATATTCCGCTTTGGGAAAAGGAGTAGGTGAGAAATATGAAGGAAAAGGAAACAATGCTTGAGGTCACCTCATATGAGGTTTTAGGAGAGCTTCCCGATATTTTTACGTTTGATAACGGCGAGAAGTTGACCGACCCTGCCGATTGGGCTCGTCGCCGTGACGAGATATATAAAACAGCGGTGGAGCTTCAATATGGCACAATGCCGCCCGCACCTGAATTTTTAGAGATTGAAACCCTTTATAACGGTGGTGACAGTAATTCATATAAGATAACTACGGGAAGACGAGATTGCCCCGTGAGCTTCCGTATGCAGCTGCTTCACCCGAATATAAAAGAGCGCTTCCCCGTTATCGTTGACGGAGATATGTGCTTCCCGTATTTTACTCATAACGATTACGTAAAAACAGCATTGGATAAAAATATTGCATGGGCATTTTTCGACCGCACTGAACTTGCTCACGACGTGAGAAGCGAAGGGCGCGGACACGGTCAGCTGTACCGCGCTTACCCTGAATATACCTTTGGCGCACTGGGCGCTTGGGCGTGGGGGTACTCCAGATGTGTCGATGCCTTAATTCAGCTGGGCGTTATTGACGAGTCGGCTATCACGTATACGGGACATTCCCGAGGTGGCAAAACCGCTATGCTTGCGGGAGTTTTGGATACCCGCGCAGCTATCGTGTGTCCAAACGATACCAATGCAGGTTCTTGCAGCTGCTACCGTATACATATGTCGGGAATTAATGAAAAGGGTGAGGAAAAGAAAAGCGAAACGCTCGCCGACCTCTATTCAAAATTTAGATTTTGGCTCGGAGAAGGAATGGCAGACTATATCGACCGAGAGAACGAGCTTCCGTTTGATTGCCACTTTTTAAAGGCAATGGTCGCTCCAAGAACACTCTTTGTTTCCGAGGCGGTGCACGATATATGGGGCAACCCCATTGGATCATGGCAGACTACCAAGGCGGCAGAGGAGCTTTTCGACTTCCTTGGCGCAAAGGATAATCTTTATTGGTATTTCCGCGACGGTAGACATATGCACAGCGTTGAGGACGTGGAAATGCTGGTGAATCTGATTGAGCACAAGGTACGTGGTGCAGCTTTGTCGGAAAAATTCTTCCGCAGACCATTTGAGGAAAAGCCACTGATATTTAAACCGCGCCTTGAAAACGAAAATAGATCATAACAGGAGTAAGAATGCTGGACCATCATTGGAAAGGAAAGCTTTGGTACGCTTACGGTACTTCAATGACTGCTTGTAAGGGCGGCGAGTATGTTCCCGTTGTAGAAAAACTTTCGGGAATGATTGTAGTGAATAAAGGAATTGCGGGAGGCTCTCTCACCCCTGACGGATATGGCAAAGGTAATAATAAACATGCGGTTATGAATTTAGATGACGGTAAGGAAAATGCTGATCTTATTACCTTGGAGGTCCTTCCTAATGAGGGAGAACGGTTAGGAAGCATATACGATACGGATGATGAATCCTTTTGCGGCTGTTTTAATCAGTGCATTAGATATTTGCAAGAAAATACGAGGGCACAGATTGTTGTTATTATTATGATTGGTACACGGAGCAGAAGCCCCGAATATCCTTCAAGATTTTTAGGGACGACTTCCTATTTTGAATTTGCCTCGGTAATAGAGCGAGTAGCACGTTTGAATGGAGTACCCGTTATAAATACCTTTACCGAAAGCGGATTGGGATATGCACGTGTAAAATCAGGGGAATATCAACGGGATGTTCTTCATTTGAACAAGCTTGGCGGAAAAAATATGGGGAATTTTATTTGGAGTAAGCTGCAAAATATTCCGCCATGGGAAAAAGAATTGAAAAATTCATAAAAAGGAGAAGGTTATGTCTATAATTAAAGTTGATATCACAAAGTCCGTCAAAAAAATGAAGCCGATGCACGGCGGCGGTCAACCTCCAATCGGAGGGAAAGACCTGATAGAATATTTCCACTATTTAACCGAAGCGGGAATTCCGTATTCTCGTTTACATGACGTTGGCGGTCCGTACGGTTCAGGACGTTTTGTGGATATTCCCAATTTGTTTCGTAATTTTGACGCCGACGAGAATGATCCCGCAAATTATGATTTTGCATTTACCGATCACTTGATCAAGGCGCTGGTCGAGGCGAAGGTAGAGCCTTATTTCCGCTTGGGTGTCACCATTGAAAATCAAGGATACATAAAAGGATACAACACTGATCCGCCAAAGGATTTTCACAAATGGGCAAGGATCTGCGAGCACGTGATCATGCATTACACGGAGGGCTGGGGAAACGGTTTCCATTATAAGATTACCTATTGGGAAATTTGGAACGAGCCTGAGGGTCAAGGACCCGGTATGTGGAACGGTACGGCAGAGGACTACTTCCGCCTCTACGATATCACTGCCAAGCATCTCAAGGCACGTTTCCCGCACATCAAGGTTGGAGGCTACTCCTGCTTTGGACTTTATGCCTTTGCGCCAAAAACGGTGATTGATCCCGTCACAAATGCCGCTGTCACGATTCCAATATCTGAGAAGGAAGAACAGGTTATCGAGTTCTTTTATAAATTCTTTGATTATATTAAAAAGCACGGTTCTCCCATCGACTTTTTCTCTTGGCATAGCTATTCCAACGTGCGCCGTGTACCGCAAATGGATAAAAAGCTGCATGAGGTGTTGGTTGATCTTGGTTACGGAGAGATCGAAACGCATATCAACGAGTGGAATCCGGTTTTCAGAGAATACGGAACGGGACATCATTCGGCGGAGGTCTCTGCTATGCTGATCGCACTCCAGCACGGATACGTGGACGTTTGCTGTATCTATGATATGCGCACCAATACCGCACCGTATTGTCCCGTATTTGATATCAATACCCACAAACCGATCCATGCGTACTATTCGCTTGCCTCGTTTAATCGGCTATATCGGCTCGGCACTCAGGTGGAAACAGACTGTGATACCCCTCTTCTTTGCGCGCTTGCGGCATCAAACGGTGAAGATCACGCACTTTTAATCTCAAACGTAACGGGGGAGGAGCAGGATTTGTGCATCAAGGGCGTTGATCTTGCAAAGGCACGCTACTACGCGCTAGATAATGAGAGGTTGCTTTCTTGGTCTCCCGCAATTTCTAAGATCCCGAATAACACCGTAATCCTGATCGAATGGTAAAACGAATATGCTTTGGCAGAATCAAGGAAAGAATAAAGCCGTTACGTTCAGCTATGACGACGGGACGGTATATGACGTCAGGCTGATTGAACTTTTTAACAAATATGGGCTAAAAAGTACGTTTAATTTAAGCTCCGAATGGTTATCCGATAAAAAGGAAAGCACGTTTATCGGACGTTATCCCAAAATATGCAGAGATGACGTAAAAAGCATTTATGACGGACATGAGGTTGCCGCTCATACCTTAAATCACGTTCATCTTACCGAGTGCGCGGATATTGAAGTGATACGGCAGGTAGATAACGACCGTCAAAGACTCTCCGCGCTTGTGGGGTATGAGGTGGTCGGTATGGCGTATCCTTATGGGGATTTTGATGACCGTGTGGTGGAGCTGATCCGCAAGCAAACCGGGATCCGATACAGCCGCACGTGCCGCACGACCAAAAGTTTCGAGCCGCAAAGTGATCTTTTGCGCTTCGATCCAACGGTCTTTCATCTCCGATTTGATAAGATGATGTCGCTGGCACGGGAGTTTATCGAGACCAAATTCGAAACACCGCAGATATTTTATATTTTCGGGCATTCGTATGAGCTTGGAGAGGACCCGAACTGCTGGAAGCAATTAGAGGCGTTCTTTGAAATGATCAGCAAAAGAGATGATATTTTCTATGGAACAAACCGAGAGGTGTTTTTATGAGCTGCGAGAATTCTATTGAGGTAAATTTATATGGTTGAATCAGCTTTGTCTAAAAAAATAAAAAAGGAATCCACACACGTGCTGCTTACGCTTGTTGCGGCGATCTGCTCGGTTGTTGCATTGCATACGTTTGTTGTGCCGAGTAATTTTGCGTCAAGCGGAATAGACGGACTTTGTACGGTGCTTTATGAGATCACGGGACTGAATATGGGCTGGTTTAAGATAATGATCAATCTTCCGTTGCTCATATTGGCGTAGAATCAAGATACAGATGAAAGCGAAGTTCAGCTCGCACATTGATTTTATCCCCGATGCTGACGATCCAATGTATCAGAGCATGGGACCTTGTCTATTAGAAAGATGAGGAAAAAGAAAGGCAGACACGTAACATAAGCTTGTGAGCCGTGATTACGTGTCTGCCAAGAAAATTCAAAAGAGAAAAGCCTCAAAAACGTAGTGTTATCAAGGATTTCAGTGGTGCGGGTAAAAGGACTTGAACTCTCCACAAACGCCGTGTTTTATACCTCCGTTTCCCTGCTCTCTCCTGCGCGGCGTTCCGGGCAGCTTGCATGCAAGCT
>CAJKPX010000082.1 GCA_905201895.1 uncultured Eubacteriales bacterium
TTCGGGAGTGCGTTTTGGGTGTGCGGTAAACGCAACGTTCCGTTGCTATCGACGCAAGCACAAGTGCTTGACGTCGCCACGCATACGGCAGTACCTACACCTTGAGTCAAAAGACTTCCCCTTGACACCTTGATCCACCTCTGGAGAGTTCTTGAAAGGGGGCGTGGGGAAAACTTCTTGCAAGAAGTTTTCCACACAAAAAACAAAAAAAATAAATTCCAACCATGGAGGACTTATGAGTCAGATCAAAGACATTACGCTTGCTCCCTCGGGAGCCGATAAAATCGCATGGGTGGCGTCCTACATGCCCATCCTCAATTCGATCAAGGCAGATTTTGAGCGCACCCGTCCCTTTGAGGGCAAAAAGATCGCCATGTCGATCCACCTCGAGGCAAAAACCGCTTATCTGGCAAAGGTTTTGCGTGCGGGCGGTGCCGAGGTGTGGGTAACGGGCTGCAATCCCCTTTCCACGCAGGACGACGTTGCCGCCGCGCTTGCCGCCGAGGGCTTTGAGGTCCACGCGCGCCACGGCGTGACCGAGGACGAATACCGCGAGCACCTGATCCAGACCCTCTCCTGTTCCCCCGACCTGATGATCGACGATGGAGGCGACCTGATCTCGCTGCTCCACGGCGAATGCCGCGACTACGGCAAGAACCTCATCGGTGGCTGCGAGGAGACCACAACCGGAATCCACCGCCTGCTCGCACGTGAGCGTGCGGGGCTCCTCGACTACACCATGATCGACGTCAATGACGCCGACTGCAAGCATCTGTTCGACAACCGCTACGGCACGGGTCAGTCGACCCTCGACGGCATCATGAATTCCACCAACCTCATGATCGCAGGCAAAACCGTTGTGGTGGCAGGCTACGGCTGGTGCGGTAAGGGTCTCGCCATGCGTGCAAAGGGCATGGGCGCAGTGGTGGTTGTCACCGAAATCGACCCCATCAAGGCGATCGAGGCGGTGATGGACGGCTTCACCGTCCTGCCGATGGACGAGGCTGCACGCGTGGGCGATTTGTTCGTCACACTCACGGGCTGCTCCGACGTCATCCGCCGCGAGCACTTTGAGGTGATGAAGGACGGCGTTCTGCTCGCAAACAGCGGTCACTTTGACGTCGAGATCGACAAAAAGGCGCTCCGTGAGCTCTCGGTTTCGGATTGGGAGCGCAAGCCCAACATCCACGGCTACCGCATGGCAGACGGCCGCGTGCTCAACCTGCTCGCCGAGGGACGTCTGGTCAACCTCGCCGCAGGCAACGGCCACCCCGCAGAGATTATGGACATGTCCTTTGCGATTCAGGCAAAGGGACTCGAGTACCTCGCACAGAACGCGGGCAAGCTCGAAAAGCGCGTTTACGCCGTTCCCGCCGAGATCGACCGCCGCGTGGCAGAGATCAAGCTCGCCGCAATGAACGTCTCGATCGACACCCTCTCCGAGGAGCAAAAGGCATACCTGGAGCGCGTGGAATAAGTGCGCGGGGATGCGGTTTTGTGGGAAAACTTTTGAAAAAGTTTTCCCACACCCTTTCAAAACCTTCCCGAAGATGGGTTACAGCGTCAAGGGCGTGTCTCTCCAAAAACGCATCAATGCTGCCGTGGGGCGATGCAAGGCGCGGTTTTGCGGGTAAACTTTTGAAAAAGTTTCCCACACCCTTTCAAAATTTTTCCGAAGTTGAGTTGTAGCGTCAAGGGAACAAGCTTTCTCGCGCCCTCCCCTCCCCTGCCCTGCCCTTTTACACGCATCCCTTCCTTTTAATGTATACTTGTATACATATATAAATTTGATTTTCAGGATCCTGATCCATTCGGAGTTTGGATCAAAAACGATATTTTCTTTTTCATGCAAGGAGCAATATATGTCCGGTATTTGCAAGACAAAAATAGCCGTGATCGGAGCCGGTCACGCAGGCATAGAGGCTGCTCTCGCGGCAGCACGCATGGGGGTTGACACCATTCTGTTCACCCTCTCGCTCGACGCGGTTGCTAACATGCCCTGCAACCCCTCGATCGGCGGCACGGCAAAGGGTCACCTCGTTTATGAAATCGACGCACTGGGCGGCGAAATGGGTCGCGTTGCCGACCTCGTTACCCTGCAATCGCGCACCCTGAACACCGGAAAGGGTGCCGCGGTGCAGAGTAAGCGCGTGCAGGCGGATCGCATGCAATACCGCGAGCTGATGAAGCGCGTGCTCGAGAACACCCCCAATCTCCGCCTGGTGCAGGCAGAGATCGTCGCCGTGAAAACCGTTGAAGAAAACGGCAGAAAAAGGGTCTCGGCGGTTGAGACCAGGCTGGGCGAAATCTGGTCCTGCGAGGCGGCGATCATTGCAACCGGAACCTTTCTTGAAAGCGCAATATTTGTCGGGTCCGTCAGCTACGAGGCAGGACCCGACGGGCTCCTTCCCGCAAAGGGACTTTCGGCGTCTCTTGCCGAGATCGGCGTGCGTCTCGTCCGCTTCAAAACAGGAACTCCCGCACGCGTCAAGCGCTCAACCATTGATCTTGATGCGCTCGAGGTCCAGCCCGGTGAGGATCAGATTTTGCCGTATAGCGCCCAAAACCCCGAGGAAATGTTCGACACACTCGATCAGATTCCCTGTCATATCGTCTACACAAACGCCGAAACCCACCGCGTGATCCGCGAAAACATCGGACGAAGCGCGCTCTATTCGGGTAAGATTCACGGAACGGGTCCGCGCTATTGCCCCTCCATCGAGGACAAGCTCACACGATTTGCCGACAAAGAGCGCCATCAGCTTTTCGTTGAGCCGATGGGCAAAAACACCGAGGAAATGTATATTCAGGGCTTTTCCACCTCGCTTCCCGTCGACGTTCAACACCAAATGCTGCGCACGCTCCCCGGATTTGAGCACGCTGAGATC
This sequence comes from uncultured Eubacteriales bacterium, assembly GCA_905201895.1. Lineage (GTDB taxonomy): Bacteria > Bacillota > Clostridia > Oscillospirales > CAG-272 > UMGS1865. Next base: position 2,889 of record CAJKPX010000082.1, read on the forward strand.
ATGCGATACGCCTATGCGATCGAATATGACTGCGCCGACCCCACCCAAATGGATGCCACGCTTGCCTTCAAGGAGATCGGCGGTCTCTACGGCGCGGGACAGTTCAACGGCACCTCGGGTTATGAGGAGGCGGCGGCACAGGGACTGGTTGCAGGCATCAACGCCGCACGGACGCTGCAAGGAAAGCTTCCTATTATATTAGAGCGCTCGGGCAGCTATATCGGAACGCTGATCGACGATCTGGTGACCAAGGGCACAAACGAGCCCTACCGCATGATGACCTCGCGCTCGGAATACCGCCTGCTCCTCCGTCAGGACAACGCAGATCAGCGTCTGACCCCCATCGGATATGAGGTCGGACTCATCAGCGAGGCGCGTTATCAAGCATTTTTAGCCAAAAAACAAGCGCAGGACGCCGAAATCGAGCGATTAGAGCACACGCATCTCTCGCCCGCACAGGCAAATCCGTTCCTGCTCTCGCTGGGTGACACCCCTGTGAAATCGGGCGTTTCGCTTGCCGATCTTCTTCGCCGCCCCGCCGTTTCCTACGAAAGGCTGGCAGAGATTGACCCCGAACGCCCCGATCTGCCCACCGCAATTCGTTTGACCGTTGAGGTCAGCGTCAAATACGCCGGCTACGCCAACAGACAACGCGCAGAGGTTGCCCGTCGGAGCCGTCTTGAGGAAAAGACGCTCCCCACCAACCTCGATTACAAGGAAATTCGCGGCTTGCGTCTGGAGGCGGCGCAAAAGCTAAACGAAATTCGCCCCCTAACGGTCGGTCAGGCATCGCGCATCAGCGGCGTCAGCCCTGCCGACATTTCGGTTCTTCTCATCTATCTTGGCATGAAATGAGGTTTTTTCATGGATTTTCACGATTTTCAGGCGCTTTTTCAGACTGCACTCGAGAAAAACGGCATTCCGCCGCTTGATCGGGACATCTGTGCGCCCCTTCACACCTTCACAGAGCACCTGCTTGAGGTCAACAAAACCACCAATCTCACGGCAATCCGCGAGATTTCCGATTTTGTTTACAAAAACCTGGTCGATTCCTTGACCGTTCTTCCATACATTTCTCAAGGAGCACGCGTGCTGGATCTCGGCTGCGGTCCCGGATTCCCATCCGTTCCGCTTGCAATTGCGCGCCCCGATCTTACAATCGTTGCACTTGATAGTACCGCCAAGAAGATTGCATTCGTGCAAAGTGCCATTGACCGCCTGCAGCTTTCCAATCTCACCGCCATTTCAGGGCGCGCCGAGGACAAAGCGCTCTCTGACAAACTCGGAAAATTTGACGTTGTAACCGGCAGAGCCGTTGCACGACTCAACGTTTTCTGCGAGCTTTGCCTGCCTTATGTGAAAATAGGCGGAAAATTCGTCCCGATGAAGGGGGCAAAAGGCGCGGAGGAGCTGGAGGAAGCGAAAAAAGCAATCAAAACGCTCGGCGGAGAGCACCCAACACTCCACGCGCTCGTGCTCAATCTCCCGAACGGCGACTGCGAGCAACGAACAATCATGGAAATCGCAAAAGCGCGTCAAACGCCCGCCATTTACCCTCGCGCCTATGCAGCAATCCTCAAAAAGCCTCTTTAACTCACAAATACAGCGTGTTTCACGTGAAACAATCAGCACCAACGGTCTGCTGCATGTTTCACGTGAAACTTTTTTGTTTGCGTCACACAAGCCCACAGGACATCGTCCTCTGAATCAAGCCCACCGCGCCTTTGTATGTTTCACGTGAAACAACGCGTCAAGCAAGGCGAGGAGGTGCGAGGAGACGCTTTACCTCGGGCAAGCGCGGTTCTCGCGGATCAAACCGCAAATTCGCACGAACAAAGACACGTTTCACGTGAAACATGTAAAATATCGGATCAACCGCAGAACAATGCGCTTGTCTCACGCAAAACACGCCGCCGGATATCACTCGCCATCTTTTGTTTTACGCGGAAGATGCGAAATTTCTGCATCGGTAGCGGAGCTGCGTACTTGTTTCACGTGAAACATGAAAAAAGCAAGATTTCTTTGGCTTTTCTGTTGCAATTTACGCAATCTTATGATATAATAGTAGCAGAAGAATTGTCTGCGACTTTTTTGCGCAGATCCATCCACTTTCGCGAATAAAAAGAAAGGAATTACAAAGAATATATGGGAAAAATTATCTCATTTGCGAATCAAAAGGGCGGCGTTGGTAAGACAACGTCTGCCGTGAATATCGCCGCTTCTCTCGGAATTCTGGGCTACAAGGTGCTTCTGATCGACCTTGACCCCCAGGGAAATGCAACCAGCGGCGTTGGAATTGTGAAAAAGGGGCTAAAAGCAACCGCCTTTGAAATGCTGACAACCGATGCGAGCGTGAATGACGTCACGGTTCGCACGCAATATGATAATCTTTCGGTGATCCCCACCAATATTACGCTTGCACGCGCCGAAATCGAGCTCGGAAACGTTGAGGACGGCGAATACGTGATGAAAAAGAAGCTCGGAGAGGTGCGCGATCAGTACGATTACATCATCATCGACTGCCCACCCTCGCTCGGAATGCTCACCGTAAACGCAATGACCGCCAGCGACGGCGTTGTGATCCCCATGCAATGCGAATTCTTTGCGCTTGAGGGTCTCTCGCAGCTGATGTTCACGATCAGCCGCATCAAAACGCACTACAACCCCACGCTTTCGGTCACGGGAATCCTGATTACGATGCACAACAACCGCCTCATCCTCTCCATGCAGGTAATCAACGAGCTTCGCCGCCACTATGCTGACAAGCTCTTTGAGACCACCATCTCGCGCAACGTCAAGGTTTCCGAGGCTCCCAGCTTTGGTGCGCCCGTATACTATCATGAAAAGCGTTCAAAGGGCTCAAATGAGTACATGAACGTGGCGAAAGAACTCGCAGAACGCATTTAACCCCCAAAATCACGTCAAAAAGGAGTCAATATGGCAAAATCAAGAAGTGGTCTGGGGCGTGATTTCTACTCGCTCCTTGACGATAACATTCTTCCCGGCGATCGCTCAAACGCTGCCACTAATCTGCGCATTGCAGACGTGGAGCCGCGCAGTGACCAGCCGAGAAAGACCTTTTCAACCGAATCGCTTGCACAGCTTGCAGATTCGATTGGACAATTTGGCGTTTTGCAGCCGATTATTGTGCGCGAAAGCCAACTTTTGCAGGGAACCTACGAGATTATCGCAGGCGAACGCCGTTGGAGAGCCGCAAAAATGGCAGGCTTGAGCGAAATTCCCGCCGTTATTCTCGAAGGTGACGATCTCAAAGCAGCGCAGGTTGCCGTGATCGAAAACGTACAACGCGAGGACCTGAATGCGGTTGAAGAAGCGTTGGCATACGATGCCCTCATTGAACGCTTTGGTATGACGCAGGAGCAGGTGGCAACGCAGGTAGGAAAAAGCCGCGTTGCAGTCACAAACATGCTCCGTTTGCTCGATCTTCCCGACGAGGTACTCGAGCTTTTGCGCAACGGATCGCTCTCTGCGGGTCACGCGCGCGCGCTTTTGGGTCTGAAAAACGAGGAATCAATGGTATCGCTGGCACAGCGCATCGTGGAAAAGGACCTCTCGGTCCGCGACGTGGAGCGCACGGTGCGACTGATGAACTACGAGCCGAGCGCGGTAGAGGAAGAAGCTCAAACCGAGCTGACCCAGCGCAAGGCATATATGCGCGATCTGGAGCACCGCGCGGTATCGGCGCTCGGACGCAAGGTACGCATCCTCAAAACACCCAAGAAAAAGGTTCTGGAGCTGGCATACAGCGACGATGACGATCTTGAGGCACTCCTCAAGGCGATCTGCGGATCGGATTTCTTTGAAAATATCGACTAAAACAACAAAAAAACCATAAAATCAGGAGAAAAGAACATGCTTGACATCAAATATATTAAGGAAAAGCCCGACGAGGTTGTGGCGAGACTTGCCAAGAAGGGAAAGGACGCCAAGGAGGAGATCGAGGCAATTTTGAGGCTTGACGGCGAGCGCCGCGCGCTGATTGCCGAGACCGAGTCACTCAAGGCAGAGCAGAACAAGACGAACAAGCTCATTCCGCAGTATAAGAAGGAGGGCAAAGACACCGCCCCGATCTTTGCGGAAATGAAGGCAATGGGCGCAAGAGCAAAGGCGATCGACGAAAAGCTGCGTGAGATCGAAACGCAGCTCACCGGCTTTATGCTGGGTCTGCCCAACCTGCCCGACGAGGACCTGCTCCCCGGCGGAAAGGAGAACAACCAGCCGCTTCGCTATCACGGCGAGCCGAGAAAATTTGACTTTGAGCCCAAAAATCACGTGGATTTGTGCACCGATCTGGGTCTGATCGACTACAAGCGCGGTGCAAAGCTCTCGGGCAACGGCTTTTGGATTTATTCGGGCATGGGTGCGCGTCTGGAGTGGGCAATTCTCAACTATTTCGTTGATTTCCACCTCGGAAACGGCTACAATCTGATGCTCGTGCCCCACATGCTCGGTTACGAATGCGGCTTGACGGCAGGACAGTTCCCCAAGTTCCAGGACGAGGTTTATTGGCTTGAAACCGCCGAGGACGAGCGCCGCCGCTTCATGCTCCCCACTGCAGAGACCGCACTGGTCTCGCTCCACCGCGACGAGATTCTCACCGAGGCAGACCTGCCCAAGAAGTATATCAGCTACACCCCCTGCTTCCGCCGCGAGGCAGGCTCCTACCGTGCCGACGAGCGCGGAATGGTGCGCGGTCACCAATTCAACAAGGTGGAAATGGTGCAGTACACGCTGCCCGAAAAGAGTGATGAGGCGTTTGAGGAGCTCGTGACCAACGCAGAGAACCTGGTGAAGGGTCTGGGCTTCCATTTCCGCACCGTGAAGCTCGCGGCAGAGGACTGCTCGGCTTCGATGGCTCGCACCTACGATATCGAGATCAACATTCCTTCGATGAACGGCTACAAGGAGGTCTCCTCGGTCTCCAATGCGCGCGACTACCAGGCAAGACGCGGCATGATGCGTGTCAGACGTGAGAACGGCAAGACCGAATTCGTGCACACCCTCAACGGCTCGGGGCTGGCAACCAGCCGCATTTTCCCCGCGCTCGTAGAGCAGAACCAGAACGCAGACGGAAGCGTAACCGTTCCCGAGTGTCTGCGCAAGTATCTCGGTGTTGACATTATCAAAAAATAACAACTCTGGCAATATTTTACAGGTATTCTATTGGTAGTTAGCATCCGCTAACCAACAGGAGGTAAAAATGATTGCAAACCTTTCGTGCTTCGCGGTGGGTTCATCGCTCTGGGAGAAGATCTCGGAGTGGTATCAGGGCTCTCTCATCCGTGAGCTAATCAACTATTTTTCCGAGGAATATTTCACGATGGAGCTCGGAACCTACGACAACTTTGCGATCTCGGGCAGATCGGGCGTCACGCTGCGAAATATCATTCTGGCGGTTGCGCTCGGCATCATCCTCGCAACGGTGATGACGCTCTACACCCGTCGCGGTCTCGGCGGCTTCGTGCGCCGTCTGATCGCGGCAGAGGCAACCTCTCCCGAGCAGGCAAAAACCCTCATGGAGCTCGGCTACTTCCGCAGCGTGATGATTCGCCGCGAGCTGGCAAAGGGCTCGGCATTGCGCATGGTGGTGCGTTGTCCCGAGCAGGAGGCATTTGAGCTCGGTGCCGCATCGAACGCAGACGCAACCGAAGCCGAGGGAGCAGGGCAGGGAAGTGCTGCAAAGCGTGCACGCTCCCGCATTTTCCGACACGATTTCCTCACCTCACGCTTCTATATTCCCGAGGACCTGCGCGCGCGCGCCGAAATTCGTTTCGACGCAAAGGGCTCGGGCTGGCTGCCCACGGTGAT
>CAJKPX010000083.1 GCA_905201895.1 uncultured Eubacteriales bacterium
GGCACTTTCTTGCAAGAAAGTGCCCCCTCCCCCACAAAGCACCTTTCTTATTTTTCTTCCTTCTCGAACAATTCAAAATCCTGATAGCCGGAATTTTTTATTTCTGCAATCGCTCTCAAATTCTCATAAGACAAAAGACCTCGGTCATATGCCTCCTGCATAGAATAAAAATCTCCCTCGTGCCAAACGCGAATCCGATTGGAATCGCTGTAATAGAACACAATATCCGCAACGGTTTCGGTTCCGATCACCGTGTAGGCAGGCAGCGCAAGCATCACGGGAACGCATCCGTTGTAGGTTCCGTACGAGGCATCCTGAATTCCAATCTTTCCATGAATCGCAGAAACGTAGTACCATCCGAAATAATCCCGTCCATAGTCGCGCTCGATGCGATCAAGCAGCCTTGCACTCGGCGTCCCGTCGGCATTAAAGGGCATGATATAACCACACGAATAGAGCAAAATCGGCGTCAAAATTGCCAGCACAAGCACCACCGACGCCACGATCACGATCACGCGTGTGCGCTTGTTGGCAAATAAAGCTGAAATTTTCATGATAGTTCAATCCTCCCGAATACGTAATTTTTTCATTTCCTTTGGGTCGGTTTGGTCTTTTATAACCTTTTGCATTATCATTTTAGCACATTTTGGTTAGAGTGTCAACCGCGGTTTTCAGCTGCATGCGGCACGGTAAATAGGAAAAGACAAGAGCCAAACGCGGTTTCGCGTTTGGCTCTTGCTTGACTATTTTGATCTTATTTCTCAAAGGTGAAAGCGTCCCACGGAATGTTGACTGCCTTCTTGTCGGTGAGGATCTCGTCGATGTGCATCAGGAGCGGGAAGTTCTCGATCTTGAGCACACCTGCCGCAACGCGGTTCTTCACGGCACGTGCAACGCGAACAGCAACAACCAGCGACTCGAGCGTGACGCCGTTGAGCTCTGCCTTTGCCTCGTCGATGTTGAGTCCGCGACCGAGCAGGATACCAACCAGACGGGTGCGTCCGCCGTAAACGGTTACGTAGAGGTCGCCCGCGCCAACCGCGAGGTTGTCGAGCGTGCCTGCGCCCTGATAGTCGAGCAGACGCGACATTTCCTTAACTGCCTGACCGAACACGGCTGCCTGCGAGTTGAAGTGCAGCTCGCTGTCAAGTCCGAATGCCTTTTGGTTCAGACCAATGGTGAGCGCGATGCCGAGCGCGTAGCCGTTCTTGAGTGCAACGGCGCTCTCAATGCCAACCACGTCGGTGGAAAGGCTGATGTGATAATAGTCGGTTGCCATGATCGCCTTGAGTTTGCGCAGAGTCTCGAGATCGTTTCCGCAGAATGCAACCTCGGTCTGGTCGTGTGCCACGAGCTCATAGCTGGTGCAGGGACCGCCGATGGCGTTGATGCAACGGGACAGACCCTTCTTTGCGAGCATTCCTGCCCAAACCTCGGGATAGGTGAGGAGCTTGCCGTCCTCGGTGTCCATCAGACCCTTGGTAACAGAGAGCACGGGCATATCTGCAGGAACCTTCGGCAGCACGTAGTCACCGAACCACTCCACGCCGAAGCTGCTCACGCCGCCGATCACCATATCAGCGCCTGCGATTGCCTCCTCCATCTCCTCGATCTGATAATACTTCACGCCTGCGGGGAAATCGCGGGTGAACTTGGGGTGACGGTCGGTTGCTCTGCAGGTGTCGATGATCTCGCGGTCGAGGGGAGTGCCAACGAGGCGCACCTCATTGCCGTTCTCGCGTGCGGGGAATGCAAGCGCGGAGCCCATCATGCCCGCGCCAACGATTGTTACGATTGCCATAATTTTGTTTGTCCTTTCTTGTTTTTGCCGCCGCGTGCGGAGAGATCATTCCTCCGGCACACACTCAAAATTCGCAAAAAGGATTGCAAAGCCGAGAGAAATGTGCTATAATGATTCCGTTGAAGGCATCGCGTGTCGGCAGGTAATTTTTGTTATCGTCTTATTATATCGCGAATGCGAGCATTTGTCAAGTGCCGATGCGAAATTTGATAAAAGCGCATCCTTTTCGTACCATCTTTTCAAAAAGCGCCTTCAAAATCATGCAGAAAGGATTTCCGACTATGTTTTTCTATCAGGCAAAGGCAGTTTATCCGCAGGGGATGGAGCATGAGCCCAACAGCTTTGCAACCTTCCGTGCCGAGGTCGGCTCTCTCCGCGGCACCGCGCTCTCGATCACGGCATCCTCCTTTTATCAGCTCTACGTCAATGGAAAATTCGTGGCGTTCGGTCCCGCACGCACCGCAGAGGGCTATGCCCGCGTGGACGTGCTTCCGCTGGAGCTCTACAACAACGGGGAGCACAACGAGATCGTGATCGCCGTCGTTGGCTACAATGTGCGCTCGCTTTCCACCGTTCTTCAGCCCGCGTTTCTGATTGCCGAGCTGCGCCGCGGTGAAGAGGTGCTCTGTGCCACGGGGCGCGATTTCACGGCATATCTGCCCGGCTGCAGGCTGCAAAAGACCGAGCGCTATTCGGCGCAGCGACACTACACCGAGATCTGGGATTTTCGGCAGGGCACCAACCTCACGCCCGACTCGGCTCGCGTGTCTCTTTCCGTCTGCCAGAACGCGCCCACGCCGATCGAGCGCCGCGCACCCTACCCCTACTACGAGGATATTCCGCTCTCCCAAACCGCATCGAGCGGCTCTCTCGTCTTTGACGGGGAGCGCCCCTACCGCCCCAAAGCGCACTCCTTCAAGCCCGATAACTATTGGGGCGTTTTCCCCGACGAGGAGGTGGTAAGCCGTCCCTTTGAGTGGATCCAACGCCGACAACAGAACAAGCAGAGCGGGGCAACCGAGCTTCCGATCGTTTTGAGGGAAAACGAATACGCCATCTTTGATTTCTCGCGCATCGAAGCCGGCTTTCTCTCGCTTGCCCTGACCGCCGATGCCGACACCGACCTCGTGGTCGCCTTCTCGGAGGACTGCTCGCCCGACGAGTTTGCTTTTACGCGCATGAATGCAGAAAACGTGCTGGAGTATCTGCTCTCCGCGGGACAAACGATCGACACGATCAGCTTTGAGCCCTATGTGATGCGCTATGCCATCGTGGCGGTTCGCAGCGGATCGGTGCGCCTGCACAAATTCGGCGTCAAGACCTTTATGCACACGGTTGCCGATGCGCGCACGCCCGCGCTCGAGGATCCCACGCTCGCCGCGATCTACCGTGCCGCCGTTCGCACCTTCGCGCACAATGCCGTCGACCTCTTCACCGACTGCCCCTCGCGTGAGCGCGCAGGTTGGCTCTGCGACTCCTATTTCACCGCCAAGACCGAGCACGCGCTCTTTGGAAACACGCAGGTTGAGGACGCCTTTCTTGAGAACTACTGCCTCTATCGCTACAACGGCGATCTGCCCGAGGGCATGATCCCGATGTGCTTCCCTGCCGACTGTCCCTACGACGGCGACAATCCTCTGGTGCTTCATCCCGCCAAATTCAAATTCATTCCGCAATGGTCGATGTGGTATATCCTTGAGGTGGAGGATTATCTTGCCAACCGCAATCCCGCCGCGAGCATCGAACAATTCCGCCCGAGTGTGGAGGGGCTGCTCAACTTCTTCCGCCGCTATGAGAACGAGGACGGTCTGCTTGAGTCTCTGCCATCCTGGAACTTTGTGGAGTGGAGCCGCGCCAACGAGTGGACGCAGGACGTCAGCTACCCCACCAACTTCCTCTATGCCGAGGTGCTGGACGCAGCATACCGCCTCTTTGGTGACGAAAATAACCGCCGCCGTGCGGACGAGGTGCGTGCCAAGTCGGTGGAGCAGTCCTTCAACGGAACGGTGTTCCTCGACCACGCCGTGCGCGACGAGCACCACCACCTGATCCGTCAGAACGATTGCTCCGAGGCATGCCAATATTATGCCGTCCTCTTTGGCGGCATTGATCTGCAGGACCCCAAATATGCAGCGCTCTACCGTCTCATCACCGAGGTCTTCGGTGCGACCCGCCGCGAGTCCATGCCCGAGATTGCCGAGATCAACGCCTTCATCGGAGTCTACCTGCGCCTTGAGGCACTCCTGAAAATGAAGGAATACAAGCTCGTTCTGCGCGACGTGAAGGAGTTCTTCGGTCAGATGGAGCGCGAGACCGGCACGCTCTGGGAGTACCGCGAAAAGAAGGGCAGCCGCGATCACGGATTTGCATCCTATGCACTCGTTGCCATCCTGAAGGCGCTGCATCTCGATTGACCGCAGCCCCACAATCGTATAAATGAAAGAAAGCAGCCCCCGACAGACAAAATCTGTCGGGGGCTATGCTTTTGGCGAGTTTTTTCTTCTCGTCTCTTTCCTGCAAAGGAAAAGCGGAGTAATAATCTTTGTGCCGTGTTTTCGCCCTCACGCATGCCGACGGATGGCATGGAGGATGACGTAGAGCGCCACGAGCACGAGGACCGCACCGCCGAGAATGGCGTACATTCCTCCCTCTCCCACCTGATTGCCAAAGAAATAGAGGTTGCAGTCGAGCGCGTCACGAAGCTCCCCGATCACAGCACTCGGCACACCCGTCGCCTCCATCTCGGCAAGCGCACCGCGCATGGCGTGGTTGCGCACGAGCGAGGTACCATAGGTACCCGGCAGGAAGGAGATCACGGTTTGGAGTCCCTCACCAAAGGAAGAAATCGGCATGTAGGCGCCGCAAATAAAGCCGTAGCCCGAGCTGATCAACGTTCCAACCGCCGAGATCTGCCCCTGCGTGGAGAGAAACAGATTGATGATCGACGAGAGCGCCGTTCCGAACAGAACGAGCAGAAGGATGTCAACGAAAAGCAGCAGCACGTCGAGCGGCGAGAGATACCATCCAACCGTCGCCACGTATCCGAGACATAGCCCTGCGGCAACGAAGCAGATCAAGAGCGAGGAGATCAGGGTGGCAACGTAGTAGCTCATCGAGAACGCCCACGAGGGGATCGGCGAAATGCGCAAATCCTTCACCGTGCCGTTTGCCTTGTCCTGCACCATGAGAAAATTGGCGCAAAATGCAACCGTGACGCAGGAAACCGCAAGGATCGAGGAAATGAGCTGACCGCCAACAAGAGCGTCGACGATCTGCTCGGAGATCGGAAGTCCGTCGGGGAGATTTTGGGTGAAGCTATCACGGTAGACGTTTCCGAGGAAGGTTGCATAGAGCACAAGCAAAATCGCGGGGGTGATCAGAGCTGTGAAAAACATGCCCTTGTCGCGGAAAAAAAGCTTGACGTTTCGCTTGACAAGCACGAACGCGGTTTTCATTTTGCACTTCCCCCTTCCAATTTTTTACCTGTGACCGCAAGAAAGACGTCGTCCATCTTGCCCTTTGTCACCTCATAGTCACAAAAGACGTCAGAGTGCGCCACGATCAGCTCGGTTGCCGCGCGCGTGTCGGGTACGGTGAGGCGGTAGGCATCGCGGATCGCCTCATAGGGCACGCCAAGGGTCTTGACCTGCGCCTCGTCAACACCGTAAACCGTGATGAAATCACCCGTGTATGCGTTTTTGAGCGCAAGAGGCGTTCCCTCGGCGGCAATCTCTCCGCTATCGAGGATCACCACATAGTCGGCGTCAGCCGCCTCCTCCATGTAGTGCGTGGTGAGAAAAACGGTCATGTTCTCCTCCGCGCGCAGCCGACGGATCACGTCCCAGAGCAGCTTGCGCGTTTGAGGATCGAGCCCCGTGGTGGGCTCGTCGAGAATCAGAATCTCGGGGCGATGCAGAAGCGCACGTGCAATGTCAATGCGGCGGCGCTGACCGCCCGAGAGCTTGCCAACCGCACGTCGGGTCAGATCGGCAAAGTCCAAAAGCTCTGCCAGCTCCGCATAGCGTTTGCGAAACTCCGAACCCACGATCCCGTAGAGCGCGGCGCGGCTCTCAAGATTGTCCCACACGGTCAGGGCACCGTCGAGCACCGAGCTCTGGAACACCACGCCGAGGCCCCGCTTGATGCGATCCACGTGGCGGTCCAGATCAAAGCCGTTGATCTGCACACGTCCGCCGTCCTTGGCAAGCTGACCGCAGAGGATGTTGATGGTGGTGGACTTTCCCGCTCCGTTGACCCCGAGAAAGGCGAAAAGCTCGCCCGCACGAACCGAAAAGCTCAAATCGCGCACCGCGTGCACGTCACCGAAATGCTTGTTCAAGCCTTCAATTTCAATAATTTTTTTCATAGCGTCGACCTCCTTTTGAAGTCTGATTTTATTATACATCAAGTTGCCCCAAAAAGCAACCTCGTTTTTTTCTTCGGTCATTTTTTCTCCTCAAGCGGTGAAAAAATATTTTTTTGAAAAACTATTGCAAAATGTCGAAGGATGGTGTATAATGATGCGGTAAATAAAATAGGTTTCTGTATGACGCATTCAGGAAATTGCGGTTTCGCAGCCGAAGGAGTAACGCTCTCAGGTGTCCCACGGGATGAGGACTGAATGCTGACAGAACTTTGGAGACGCCCATTTTTATGGGGGCCGAAGGTGCAAGCGTGCAACACGCCAATCTCTCAGGCAAAAGGACAAAGAACCACAAAACTGTGCTGATTTTGTTTTTTTGCGGATGGCTTTTGCCGATCCGCTTTTTTATTTACAAATATTATATCACCCCTTGGAGGAAGTATGAAACAGTTTTTGGAAGTCGTGGCGTCGGTCAATGATGCCGTCAACAGTGCGGTCTGGGGTCTGCCCGGACTCATCCTGCTCATCGGCACGGGTATCCTGCTCACCTTTGGAACCAAGGTGTTCCAGATCACCCACGTTGGACATTGGTGGCGTCAAACCATCGCCAGCATTTTCAAGAAGAACAACAACAGCGTGAAAAACACCGACCGCAAGAGCATTTCGCAATTCCAGGCACTCTGTGCCGCCCTCGCCGCCACGATCGGCACGGGTAACATCGCGGGCGTTGCAGCCGCAATCGTGACGGGTGGTCCCGGCGCGGTCTTTTGGATGTGGGTTGCCGCTTTCTTCGGTATGATGACAAACTTCTCGGAAAACGTGCTCGGTATCTACTACCGCCGCAAAAACAAAGCGGGAGAATGGTCGGGTGGACCGATGTACTATCTCTGCGACGGTCTCGGTAAGCGCTACGGCAAAAAATGGCTCAGCCCGATCTCCAAGGTATTGGCGGTGCTGTTTGCCTGCTTTGCCATCCTCGCTTCGTTCGGTATCGGCAACATGGCGCAGATCAACAAGATCGTGCTCAATATGGATGCGGCATTCTTCAACAACGTAACTCTCGGCAGCATCCCCGGCACTGAAATCGACATTATCCACCTCATCATCGGTGCCTGCCTGCTCACCGTTGGCGCGCTGATCATCATTGGAGGACTGCGTCGCATTGCAAAATTTGCTGAGGTTGTGGTTCCTTTCATGGCTGTAATCTACATCATCGGCTCGTTGGCGATCCTGATCCTCAACGCCAACAAAATCGGCCCCATGTTCATCTCGATCTTCAAGTTTGCCTTCACCCCCGCAGCATTTATCGGTGGCGGAATCGGTATGCTGATCAAAAAGACCATGACCCAGGGCTTCAAGCGTGGCGTATTCTCCAATGAGGCAGGTCTCGGTTCTTCTGTTATGGTCCACTCCTCCTCCAACGTCAAGGAGCCCGTCAGACAGGGCATGTGGGGTATCTTTGAGGTGTTCTTCGATACCTTTGTGGTCTGCACCATGACCGCCGTTGTAGTCCTCTCCACCGGCTTTATTGATCTGGCAACAGGCGCGCCGATGGCAGGCGTGAACGGTGACACGCTGGTGTCGACCGCATTCGGACAGTATTTCGGCAGCCCCGGCACATGGTTCGTTGCCATTGCCATGCTCTTTTTCGCCTTCACCACCGTGCTCGGCTGGTCGCAGTACGGCTCCAAGGCAGTGGAATACCTCTTCGGCTCCACGGGCGTGAAGGTCTACAAGGTGATCTTCGTTGCCATGATGGTCTCGGGCGCCGTGATGGAGGGCGGTCTCGCGTGGGACCTCTCGGATACCTTCAACGGACTGATGATGATCCCCAACCTCATTGGCGTGCTGGCGCTCTTCCCGTTGGTGCTCAAGATCACAAAGAACTACGTGGACAGAAAGATCAAGAAAAATGACGTTCCTCCCATGCTCTCCTATGACCCCGAGCTGCAAAAGGAGGCAGAGCAGGAGCCCGACCAGGACGAGTGAGCAAGGCCGACGTCGGATATCCATAGTCACACAAACAAAAATCAAAATGCCCTGCCCGATGGGAGCATTTTGATGCGTGGGGCAGTCTCACACCGCAGGTATGAGGCTGTCCCGCGTTTTTTGAGAGCGGACAAGAAAAAGTTTTTCAGGAGCGGTCAAGAAAAATGCTTGACAAGCGCACACGGATATGCTAAAATAGAGCAAACGGGGCGTTAGCGCAGCTGGGAGCGCACAACACTGGCAGTGTTGGGGTCAGGGGTTCGAATCCCCTACGCTCCACCAACGAAAAGGAGTCCGAACCTCTTGTAGGTTCGGACTCCTTTTCGTTGCCGAAGCATTACGATATGAAGGACCC
>CAJKPX010000084.1 GCA_905201895.1 uncultured Eubacteriales bacterium
TTGGGGGGGGGGGGGGTGCAGGGGGAGAGGGTGCTTCTTACAAGAAGCACCCTCTCCCCCTGCAAAAAAACAACTCATAAACAAGGAGCTAATAAAAATGACGGAAGCGGATCGCTATTATCAAAAGATGACGCAAACGCCGGTGTCGCGTTTGATCGTGCGGCTGGGAATTCCAACCACGATCTCGATGCTGATCACGGGCATTTACAACCTTGCCGACACCTATTTCGTCGGCACGCTCGGAGAGAGCGCACAGGCGGCAACAGGCATTTTGTTCACGCTGCAATGCATCATCCAGGCGATCGCCTTTATGCTGGGGCACGGCTCGGGCACCTTTGTGTCCAAGGCGTTGGCGGACAAGGACGTCAAGGAGGCGACCACCTACGTTTCCAGCGCCTTTTACGTCGGTGCCGCTGCGGGAACGCTGCTCACGGTGGTGGGGCTTTGCGCGCTCACGCCCTTCATGCGTCTCTTGGGCAGCACCGAGACCATTCTGCCCTACGCGCGCGACTACGGCATGTGGGTGCTGCTCTCCTGCCCCTTTATGATCTGCTCGCTCGTGCTCAACAACAACCTGCGCTACGAGGGCAAGGCGTTTTACGCCATGATCGGCTTGACCACGGGCGGCGTGCTCAACATTTTCGGTGACTACCTGCTCATCAACGTCTTTCACTTGGGCGTGTTCGGTGCGGGCATGTCGACCGCGATCTCGCAATTCATCAGCTTTGGCATCCTGCTCTTCTTCTATCTGCGCATGGCACAGAGCACGATCTCGATCCGCGCGATCAGCCGTCGGGCTTCGGTCTACCTCGGCATTCTGCGCGTGGGCTTCCCCTCGCTGATCCGCCAGGGGCTCACCTCGATCTCGGGAGGTCTGCTCAACAATCTCACCAAGCCCTTCGGTGACGCCGCTATCGCCGCAATGAGCGTGGTCAACCGCTTCTCCTCGCTCGTGATGTGCGTCGGGCTCGGCATCGGACAGGGATTTCAGCCCGTGGCGTCCTTCAACTATCAGGCAAAGGAGCTCCGCCGCGTGAAAAAGGGACTCGTTTTCACCACCCTGTTCGGCTTTTGCACGGTGTCGGTGCTCTCGGTGCTCGGCTTCATTTTTGCCGCACCGATCATCCGCGTATTCCAGGAAAGCGAGGCGGTGGCAAAGGTGGGAATTCCCGCTCTGCGCTTTGCCTGCGTGGGTTTGCTTTCCATGCCGCTCTCGGTCCCCGTCAACATGCTCTACCAAAGCATTCGCCGCGCGGGGGTTGCGTCCTTCCTCTCGGTGCTGCGCTCGGGTGCGCTGTTCATCCCTACGCTGATCATCCTCACCTCGCAATGCGGACTTTTGGGCATCCAGCTCTCCCAGCCGATCGCCGATCTGCTCACGGGGCTCTTCTCGATCCCCTTTATCATTTCGTTTCTTCGGGAAACCGAATGTAAATGAGCGCATACTCGGTTGAAAAAAACAATAAAGCGACAACAAGAGCCGCCCTGATGGGGCGGCTCTTGCTCTCTGTTTATTGAACATGTGTTTTGGTTGAGACGTCCTCAAAGCAGGATGATCAGAATCGCGAATCCGATCAGAAAACAGATCAAAAAGGTTCCGACAAAGAGCCCCAGCCAGATCAACAGCTTGTGAACAACGTTTTTGGTGTTCCGCATCAGAAAGAGGCACAGGCAGCCGGTCAATCCGCTGATCGCGCCGCCGATCGCACCGCCAACAACGGGCACGATCTGCCCGAGCGCGGGAACGTTTCCCCAGATCAGGATCAGAACGAAGATCGACACCGAGCACGCCACCTCATACCATTTGCAGGGCGGTGTGATCGGAATCACGTCCTCGTCCACGTGCAGGGTCACGCCCGTGAGAAAGCTCCCCTTGACGCGACAGTCGAGCGCGCCGCTCTCGGTGTTCAGAACGAACAGATTGCGCTTCTTCCTTGTCAGCGCCACCCCGTTGAAGGTCAGCTCGCGCCGTCCCGTCCAAAAGTCCTCCTGATATTCGATCTGCCCGTATCCGATATGATGCTGCACAGCTTTCATAAAGAATTCTCCTTTCCTCGCTTCCTGTTATTTCCCAACCGCTTTTCTGCTCTCGAGCAGTCGGATCAGGTCCTGCGAGATCGCGTCCGCCAGCTCACAGTCGCCGTCCCACACCGACTCGGAGAAGGCGGCGTACGCCTTTTCGATCTGCTCGTTGATCTCGGCGCATCGGGAGCTCGACACGGGATCGCTGTATCGGAATGCCTCCCAGACACGCTTTGCCACAGCACGAAGCGCATTGTTCTCGGCTGCCAGCATCAGGCTGTGCGCATCCGACTCCAGACGTTTCATCAGGTAGGTTTGCGACCGCACCCGCTCATCGACCTGTGCAACGATGCCGCCCGCAACGCTTGCCTTGATGAGAGCGACCGCATGGATGGCGAGCACGAGCGTGCAAACGATGACGCCGCTCCATTCGGGAACTGCGGGGATCGCCATGCAAACGCCGCCCGCGATCAGCATCAGAACAAGACCTGCATAGCTGACCGTGAAGAGGGGGAGACGGTAGAACAGTCCTTTGGCAGTGCTCTCGCGCAGAGAGAGCGCCGCGCAGATCAGCTGACCGAGAAAGGCAGCCGTGATAAAGGCGTAGCCGATCCAGAAGGACGCGCCGAATTTGCTCACGCCGTTGATCTCGCTCGGCGTGACGAATGCAATCACCTGAAAGGCTGCAAGGCAGATTGCCCACACAACGCTATAAATACCAATTCTTTTTTTCATGTTCTCCTATCCTCCTTACCGTTTCGTTCCGCACTTGGGGCAGAATTTGCCCGCGCGCTCAAATCGGTAACCGCAAACGGCGCAGGTGTCGCTCAACTTGGCAACCGCCGCACCGCATTCCTCGCAAAACGCCGCATCGGGCGCAAGGCTCGCGCCGCAGCTCTCGCAAAAGCCGCCGCGCGGAGAGGGGGTGGGCTCCGCGGGGGCAACGCCGCCGAGCGCATCGCCAACGGCATTTCCGACCACGCCGCCAACAACGCCGCCAACGCCTGCCATCGCGCCAAGCCCCACGCCGAGCCCCGTCATCTGCCCGACGCCCTCGTTTTGTGCAACCTTCTCGGCAACGTCAAAGCCGCGCTCCTGCGCGTAGGTGTAGCCCTCCTGCACGCGCTTGGTTGCCTGCGCCTGCGAGTCGATCACGAGCCTTTGCGCCTCGGTTTCGGCGTCGATCACGCTCACCTGCTGACGCAGCCTTGCCTCGGCAACGTCGGCATAGCGGCGGAAATGCAGCTCCTTGAACTGCTCGTACTGCCGATCCCCGTCGGGCTTGGAGACGGTTGTGACGAAGAAGCGCTCAAGCGCCACGCCGTATTCGGCAAAATCCGCAGTGAGCAGACCCTTGATCGAGTCCGAAAACTCGGTCAGGCGCTCGTCAATCTCAAAAATGTTGATGGCGCTCGATTTCATCACCTGCGCAACGTAGGTCTTGACGCGTGCCATGAGGAAGGCGCGGAAGAAGCCAACCAGCGCGTCGCGAGTCAGACTGCGCTCGGTGCCAACCACCTTGAGCAGCAGACGTCTGGCATTCTCGGCGCGCAGCGACATCTCGCCCGACGCGCCGATCGAGAGCGGAAAGCCGTAGGTCGGCTCAATATACTGCACCCGCGAGTCGGTTCCCCATTTGATCGACATCTGCTCGGTCTTGTTGATGAAATAGACCTCACAATGGAAGGGCGATTTTCCGCCCGTGGCAAGGTTGAGCGCCTTGCCGATGAGCGGGATGTTCTGCGTTTCGAGCGTATAGCGCCCGGGACCGAACGAATCGAGCGCCTGACCGTTCATAAAGAAGATCGCCTCCTGCGTTTCGTGAACGATCAGCTGCGAGAGGGTGTTGAAATCCTCACAGGGGTGCTTCCAGATAAAGGTGCTGTTGTCACCCTCGTATTGAATGATGTCTGCGATTTTTGGCATTTTTACCTCCAAATATTAAACTGTAAATTCAGGATTCTTCGCTTCTAACCATCGGGAGCGCCGAGGTAGATTGCAGTTTTTTCAAAAACTTCGCTGCCTCCTTGGGGTCTGCAAGCGTCCGGCTGTTGCAAGCATAGTGGCCTGCGTATACCCAACCGGTTGTCACCTCAAAATAGGCATCGGTCAGAACACTGCACGTTCCAAACGCATTTCTATCAATCTGTGTAACGCCCTTTGGAATCGTAATACTCACAATGTCCGGATTTTGCTCAAACGCACAAAACGCGATCCAATAGGACTGTCCGTTGATGCTGTCCGGCAATACAAGCACAGTGTCGTTTCCAACGTACGCCACCAACTCATACACGGCATCTGTCTGATTGTAATAGAAGTAATAATCCCCTTGCTTTGTGATCAAGCTCGGCTCATCCATTGAGGTATGGATTACAGCGTCTTGCGCAAGGTAATTTATAGAAAAGCTTATTTCGCTAAGGTTGTATACCTCAAAAACCTGTTGACAACCCGAAAACGCCTCGCTTGCACAACCGGTAACACCCTGGGGAATTACGATACTTATCACGTTTGCATCCTGAAAGCATCGATTTCCGATATCGTAGCTATATCCGTTGATGCTCGAGGGCATAACGACCTGCAAGCTATCTCCTGTGTATTGGAGGAGCGTATACTGATCGTTCTGCTTATCGTGCAGGAAGTTAAAGTCGCCTAGCGCTATGTTTTCAACCACGCTTTCCTCATCAAGAGAGGAGTGCACGATCTTTGCACAGCCCGCAACATTGCCATTGCCGATTTCCCCGATTCTGATATCCAATGCCGAGAGATTATATACCTCTATCAGGTTGTAGCAACCGAAAAAAGCCCATGAGTCAATATACCTGACGTTTTCGGGTATCACAATGCTCGTCAGCATTAAGTTGTTCGTAAACACCTTGGTATTGATAAATTCCGTATCCTCATGAATGGTCCTCAGCGGACGATCAGGGTCAGATTGCTTGATCAGCATAAAATAGGGATTGCTTCTGTTTTTCAGATAACCACCGTTTTCATACACTTGAAGCTGCGCGATTCCCATAGATTCTGTCACGCGGATTTCTGTAACCTCATCGGAAATGGATATGCTGGCAACGCTGGGGGCATTGTAAAAGGAGACGCGCTTCACGTAGGGACAATCCGTAATAGAATCTCCCTTCATGTGGTACTTTGGAATTTCGATTGCAGTCGCATTTCCCGAATAATATGCCCCAAACCAATACCCATCCACATTGCTGTAATAGGAAATTTTCACTCCGGACGAGAGATAATTTGCAACCAATTTATAGTTACCACAAGTTGTAATTTGCTTTATCGGTTCGCCGTCAATATCTGCCTGTGCCCAATAATAAAAGCTATGTCCGCTCTTTAGCGGAGAGCTCAAGTTAATTGGCAAATCCAACACGGTATACGTTCTCTTCGAAGCGCTCACGGCAGTTCCACCGTTCCAATCATATTCGATCGTGAAGGTTTGAATATCCCATTTTGCATAGAGCGTGATATTTCCCGTTGAGCCCTTTTTCACCGACGTCACCTTGTTTGTGAAATCTCGGTCGCTGTACCAGCCCAGGAAGGTGCAATGCGGATACGTCAGATCGGTGAAGCCAAAGGTTACCGACTCCACGGTGTAGCTCGTCTTGTTGGTATTGGTCGCAGGAACGCCTCCCAGATCATACGTGACCGCATAGGTGATCGGCGTCCATTTCGCCACCAGAGTCACGTTCGACGCCGTGCTCCACGTGTTGCCCGAAAGCTTTGTCGCTCCGTTGTACCAGCCCTTGAAGGTGTAGCCGGATCTGGTCGGCGTCGGCAGTGTGGCGGTGCTGCCGTAGACGTAGGTTGCCCCTGCCTCGGAGCAGCTTCCGCCGGCGGCATCAAAGGTTGCGGTGTAGCTGTTTCCGCGCCAATTTGCCCGGTAGCTACGGTCGCCGTGGCTTCCGCTCGGAACCGTGACGCTCACCGTCGGCTCGGAAAGCTCTGTTCCCGTCCATCCGAGGAAGGTGTAGCCAACCCGCTCGGGGGCGTTGAGCGTAAATGCCTCGTCCTCGACGCCATATTCGGTGGGGTTGGTTGCGCTGCCGCCGCCAAGGTCATATTGGATCACGTATTCCTTCTCGCTCCAATCCGCCTCCAGCACAAGGCGGAAGGTCTGATCGGCGTGCAGGTATTTGCGCTCCTTGCAGGACCAGCCGACAAGACGGTAGCCCGTGCGCGTGCAATCGGCAATTCCGTCAAACGCGTCGCCCGACGCATAGCGCACGCTGCTCTCCGCCGCGGTAGCACCGCTTGGAAGCCTGCCGCCCATCGGACGGTAGACGATCTCAACCGCAACGCCCGCCGCCAGCAGGTCCTCCACCGCCTTTTGATAGTTGCTCGCCTCGATCGTTGCGTTGGCGTTTCCGATCGCCTCCTCGAGTGCCTTGCCCGCCTCATCCGCCGCCTGAGCGAGTGCCTTGGCTGCTTTGGCAGTTTCGATCGCCTCCTCGATTTTGGCAACCGTGCCCGAGAAAAGCGCCTCCTCGCGCGCCTGCTCGAGCAGCGCGATCGCATCGTCGAATTCTGCGTCATTGACCAGGTCGAGTGCCTCCCGACGGTGTGCGAGAGGAATGGCAACGCGGAAAATTCCGATATAAGCGGAAAGAGAGATCACAACGAGCAGAATCAGCGATACCGCAGCTGTCAGAACACGCTTTCTCGCTCTCCTTGCGGCAAGCATCCGCGCCTCGCGCTGCTCGCGTGCGGCAACGCGCATCCGATCCCATTCGGCTTGGAATTCGTCGATTTTTTCCGCACACGCCTGCATGCGTGCGTCGGCGTCAAGATATCCCGCGATCGAGCGAAAGAGCGCTTGCGCGTTTCGACAGGTGGGGATATCCCGCGCCCCATCCAGCATGGCACACGCTCTTTTGTAGACCGCCGCCCTCCGCTGCTCCTCGCGTCGGTCCAGCACGCGCGCGAGCGCCTCCGTGAGCGTTTTTCTGCGCGCCTCGCTCGCAAATTGGAGCGCCTTTTTATAGTTGGGGCTATCCTCAAAGGATACGCTGCCCTCGGCAAGTGCGCTCTCGTTGGATATTTTCAGCTGTGCGAGCAGCTTTCCAACGTATGCCTCCGCATTTTCGGGCTCTCGGTTGAGGATCTGCTCGTAGAAGTAATCCGCGCGATCATATTCACCGTCCTTCAGCGCCATCTGTGCGCGTCGGAACAGAGGCTCCACGCTCGCGGCGTCGGCAACGGTCACGGGCTCGGTGTTGCCAACAGCCACCCGAGGCGCCTCTGCCCCGAGAAGCTTTTTGATGCCGCGCACGAGGTCCTGCATAAAGCCGAGCCTCGACATGTCCTGCGCCTGCAAATGCGAGAATTCCTCGGGCAGATCGTAGGGGTCCATATCCCTGTATGCGGGAATGAGCGTTTTACGCGCACCGTTTTTTATCATCGCAAGATAGCGCCCCCACTCGTTTTTCACCCACGGAGCGTTCAGATGCTCGGGACGCGTGCCGAGCACCACCATCACCTGCGCTGAATTGAGCGCGGCAAAGATATAGGGCTCGTATGCCGTGCCGAGCTTATCCTCGAGCGTGATGCGCGAGAAAAAGACCCGAAGCCCCTCACGCGTGAGCTCCTGATAGACCTCGGCGGCAAGGACGCTCTCCTGCGTTCTTTTGCCGTTCGCGTCGCTTTCCTTGTAGCAGAGGAACACGTCGAAGGGCTCCTCCCCCTGCGAGATGGCAAGAATTTTCTTTTGAAGCTCGTTGATTGCGGCAGCCTCTGCCTCGTAGATCGCACGACGGGCTCCGTCGGCATAGCGCAGCGCCGCCCGATAGTCCTCGTCGTCAAAGACAGACGTGAGCTGCGCGCGGTTGACCGTTGGCACACGCCTGTGCGTTGCGGGGTCCTCGACGTACTCAATACCGTAGCGACAAAGAACGATCGACCAATACGCCTCGGCATCGGTGCCGTCCTCGTTGAGGATCATTTCGTAAATCCCCATCGCCTTGTCGAACTCGTTGTTCCGACGGAAATGGTTGGCTCTGTCATAGAGATTTGCGCGGCGCTCGTTGTCCAGCCTCGGGATCGTTTGCACACTGCCGCAGTATTCGCAGGTTGCAACCGACTGCTCGCCGCCGAGCGAGAGCGCTCCGCCGCAGATTTTACATTTGAAAACCGTCATCGCGCACCCCTCAACCCTTGATCTCGAGATTTTCCACCGAGAATTCCAGGCAGGCCTGCATGATCTCGTTTCGCGTGCGTCCCGTTTGCTCGGCAATCGCGTCGAGCCGCACGATCAGATCATTGGGCAGACGCACCGACACCACGGCAGAGTCCCCGCGAAATTTCTTTGACGATATCACAAGCTTTTTTTCAGGCATATCCGATAAACCGCCCTTTCATTTGTTCTGCATCTATTATACTACAACTGTAATACGATTGTCAACACAAAATGCAAAAGTTATTACAAAAGTCATGACCACCAGCCGTGCTGGTGGCTTGCACAAGCCCCCTTGGGGCATTTC
>CAJKPX010000085.1 GCA_905201895.1 uncultured Eubacteriales bacterium
TCGGGAACGTTCTCGCACGGCGAAGCCGTGTATGTGCAGAGTTCGACCCCTGTTACCCGCACTCTTTGGTGCGGACAATAGGACCGAGAAACTACACCGAACGAGAGCGACGTCGCAGACGTCGGGAACGTTCTCGCACGGCGAAGCCGTGTATGTGCAGAGTTCGACCCCTGTTAAATAACTTTCTTATAGCCTGATTTTTGCCCCATCCTCGGTGTATTCGATGCGATCGCCCTCGCTGCGGATGGTGTCCACGTAGGCGAGGTAGTCCTGCGCGGTTTTGAATAGGGGAGTGAAGTCCGCGAGAATTTGCTCGGCGCGTGCGGCGTTGTTCTCGAGCAGGAGGCGGAGCATGGCAAGCTGCCATTTTGCGCAGTCGACGCACGCCTTTTGCGGGTCGGAGATTTGAAAATCATTGCCGTGGCTGGTGCCCGAGGCACCTGCACTGTATGGGTGTACGACCGGCATGATGCAGGAGAGATCACCCATGTCGGTGCTGCCCGTGCCCTTGTTCTTGCCAACGGGAAAGTTCTCGTTGGGGAAGAGTGCGTGAAAGGCGTCGATGGCAACAGCGGTCATGCCTTCGTCATTGTTCAGCGGGGCGTAGCCCGGCATATCGATAATTTCAATATTTGCACCGATGGAGAGTGCCGCGCCGATCAGCGCGCGATTGACCTTTTTGTTCTCGGAGAGAATTGACTCAAAATCGGCGCCGCGCACATAGCTCTCCAAACGCACCGTTTCGGGGATCGCATTGACCATATCTCCGCCCGACGTGATGATCGGGTGCACGCGGATCTGATCGCGCTCGCGGAAGGTTTCGCGGATGGCGTTGATCGCATTGAGTCCACAGCTTGCGGCATAAAGTGCGTTGATGCCCTCGTGTGGAGCACCGCCCGCATGTGCTGCCTTGCCTTTGTAGATGATATTTTTTGCAATGCATCCGACAGAGCCCTGCGATGCGCAAAAGATCGAGGCGGTGTGCACCATCAGCGCAAGGTCCACGCCGTCGAAATAGCCGCGCGAGAGAAACTCTGGCTTGCCGCCGAAATATCTGATCTTACCTGCCTTCATCAGCTCGCGGCGGTATTCGATCTCGAGCAGCTCCTCGGCGGGAACGGCGCAGAGGCGGATTCTGCCACAGAGACGGTCGAGCATGCCGGGCTCCTTGAGCGCCGCCGCAATGCCGAGCAGGGTCGCGCTCTGTGCATTGTGACCGCAGGAGTGCACTGCACCGGTTTCGGGGTCTGCCTCGGGGTGGTTGGGGCAGATGATCGAATCAAGCTCACCCAGAACGAGCACCTCGGGGCCCTTGCGTCCCGTGTCAAGCACGGTGTAAAAGCCGGGAATGTCCTCTGCCATCACAAGCTCATAGCCAAGTGCACGGAATTGCTCGGCGAGATATGCGTTGGTTTTCCATTCCTTGTATCCTGTTTCGGGGTGTGCCCAGATATAGCGCTCGGCGTCGAGAATCAATTGCCTGTTTTTTTCAACTGCTTGAATGATCGTTTGCATGACTGTTTCGTCCTTTCGTTTTTTAACCTATATACATTATACCCCAAAATGCGGCACCCGTCAAGAAAAATAAAAAATCGGCAATCTTTTTTGATTGCCGATTTTTTGAATGCGAATATTCAGAGCTTGGAATATCCAAAGCTGTTCACAAGTGCTTCGATCCGCTTGCCCTCGCGGCAGAAGGGACACTCGTGAGAAGGGTAGGAGGCATAGCCGTCGAGGTCTTTGGTGTCAAACACCGAGCGCACCTCGTATCCCATGCACTCGCTGACTGTTGAAAAGACGGAGGAAATGCCAACCACGGTACCGTTATAGTATTTGATTGCCTCGATTGCGGCGTTTGCAGTGTAGCCCGTTGTCACCGATGCGGCAAGAATGAGCACGTGTTTACCCTGGATCATGGGAACCATGTTGTCACGGAAGATGAGCTGGCTGCCCGAGGTGTGCTCGGGAGTGACCACGTAGATGGTCTGGTGCGCGTTGAGGTTCACGTAATCGGCGCGGGTGAGCTCTGCGGCAAGGCAGGCGCCGATCACCTCGGTGCCGTCGAGGCAGAGAATGGTGTCAACGATGGTGTTCGATTTATAGTAGGAAACCAGCTCGCGCGCCACTGCGGTTGCTTCGGAAAGGCGGGTTTTCTGCGTGGTGACGTCGATATAATAGTTGATATGGCTATGGCTGGTTGCAAAGTGCCCGGGCGTGACGCGCAGGAACAGATTTTGCTGCTTGGTGCGGATTTTATAGCTGTTGAGTGTCGACATAGGTAAAAGCCCCTTTTTTTTTCATTATACCACAAAGGTGTGGTGTTGTCAATTCTTTTTTTCTTTTGCTTTGTGCCGCTGTTTTTCTTGTCAAGCCTCAGCAATCGGTTGACAAAGTGGTGGAAATGTGGTAGAATAAAAGACAGTACAGTAACAAAATCGGAAGCTTGAGGTGACATGATTTGAAAATTTTGATTGCAGGCTGCGGTCAGGTTGGCGAGACCCTTGTGCAGGAGCTTTCTGCCGAGGGACATGATCTGACGATTCTGGACGAGGACGCACACGTGCTGGAGGTTGGCATGGAGCGCTACGACGTGATCGCACTGCAGGGGAACTGTGCGTCGATGCAAACGCTTTACCAGGCAGGCGTGGAGCATGCCGATCTTTTGATCTCCTGCACGGGAAGCGATGAGTTGAATCTGCTTTCCTGTGTCACCGCTCACGTGATCAATCCCAAATTGCATACCATTGCGCGCGTACGCAACCCCGAATATGCCGAGCTTGCCTACGAGATGCAGCATGCATACGGACTTTCGATGACCTTCAACCCCGAAATGCAGGCAGCGATCGAGATCGAGCGCCTGCTCAAGATGCCCGGATTTCTCAAGCGCGAGAGCTTTGCGCGCGGCAGGGTGGAGATCGTGGAGGTGCGTGTGGAGGCAGATAGCAAGATCTGCAACGTGCCGCTCAACATTCTTTATACCATCGTCAAATGCCGTGTGCTGGTTTGCTCGGTTGTGCGCGACGGTCAGGCGATCACCCCCGACGGTAATTTCCGCCTGCAGGTGGGCGATCGCGTGTTTGTGACCGCACCCTCGGACAACCTCGCCATGTTGCTCAAAAACCTGGGGATCGTTACCCACAAGGTGCGCCGCGTGATGATTGTTGGTGGCGGAACGCTTGCCTACTATCTTGCTGATCGGCTGGAGAACGCCTCGATGGACGTGACCGTTCTGGAATCCGACCGCGAGCGCTGCGTGGAGCTGGCGTCGCTTTTGCCGAACACCGACGTAATCTGCGGAAACGTGCGCGAGCAGAGTCTGCTTGAGAGCGAGAGCATTGCATCCGCTGATGCACTAGTGACGCTGACTCCGAGTGACGAGCTTAATATGGTTCTTTCACTTTACGGTCACAGCCGTGAGGTCCCGCAGATCGTGACACAGCTCGAAACGCTTGCTGACACGGGCATCACCGAGAACATGATGCTCGGCAGCGTGATCTGTCCTCGTCGCCTTTGCTGTAACAACATCGTGCGCTACGTGCGTGCCATGCAGAACCAGGCAGGTGCTGCGGTTTCCATTCACTCGATCGCAGACGGAAAGGCAGAGGCAATGGAATTTCTCGTTGACGCCGATACCCTCCATTGCGGTGAGCAGCTCCGTCGGATCAAGCTGCGCAAAAACATCCTTTTGGTCAGTATTTCCAACAAGCGTGGCATTGTGATCCCCAACGGTGACTCGAGCTTTGAGGTTGGCGATAGTGTGGTGGTTGTTGCGAGTGGTGACACGGTGATCGGTCAGCTCAACGACATTTTTGCCTGAAGGGAGTGCCGTTCCCATGAACTATAAAATGATGAGCCGCTTTCTCTCGCAAATTCTGGCGGTTGAGGCGGTATTCATGCTCCCCGCGGTGGGAATTTCGTTCTATGACCGCACCCATGCAGTCACACGCGCGTTCTTGATCAGTATGCTGCTGATTCTTGGCGTGGCGGGTCTCTTTGCGCTCTACGGCCGACGTGCACCGCGTGGCTTTTTCGCAAAGGAAGGTCTTTTCTGTGTGGGTATCAGCTGGATTCTGATGAGTCTGTTCGGATGTCTGCCGTTTGTGATTTCAGGTGAGATTCCGCACTATGTCGATGCTCTTTTTGAGATTGTTTCGGGCTTTACCACAACCGGTGCCTCGGTGGTGTCGGATGTGGAGGCACTCACGCGTGCCACGCTCTATTGGCGCAGCTTCAGCCATTGGGTGGGCGGCATGGGAGTTTTGGTATTTCTGCTCGCGCTTATCCCTGCAGGCGGTAAAAACGAGGGCTTTACCATGCATTTGCTTCGCGCGGAGAGCCCGGGGCCGAACGTTGGCAAGCTGGTTCCGAAAATGCGTCGAACCGCGGCTGTGCTCTATATCACCTATCTGGTGCTCACGGTTTGCAACCTGGTGTTTCTGCTTCTGGGGGATATGCCCTTTTTCGAGGCGCTTTGTACGGCGTTCGGAACGGCAGGAACGGGAGGCTTTGGCATCAAAAATGATAGCATCGCGGGGTACAGCCCCTATATTCAAAACGTATGCACGGTGTTCATGCTGCTCTTTGGCGTGAATTTCAGCTGCTACTATCTTCTGCTTCTGCGCCGCGTGCGCGACGTGCTCCGCGACGAGGAGCTTCGCTTTTATGTTGTTATGGTTGCGATCTCAATCCTGCTCATCACCTTTAACGTCTGCGAACTCTACGGCAGCGTTTGGGACAGCCTGCGTCACGCCGCTTTTCAGGTGTCGAGCATCGTCACCACCACAGGCTTTTCTACTACCGATTTCGACCTTTGGCCTGCATTTTCCAAGGGTATTCTGCTTGTCCTGATGATGATCGGTGCCTGCGCGGGCAGCACGGGCGGCGGATTCAAATGTGCACGCGTTCTGCTTTTGCTCAAGGGGGTACGGCGCAGCATTGCGCAGGTGATGAGACCCAATCGCGTGGAGGTGATCCGATCGAACGGCAGAGCACTCGACGAGCGGATCGTTGCAAGCACCAACGCGTTTCTCGGCGCTTACGTGCTGATTATGATCGTCAGCTTTCTCCTGATCTCGGTTGACGGCTTTTCGGTTATGACCAATTTCTCGGCGGTGCTTGCCTGCCTGAACAACATCGGCCCCGGCTTTGATGCCGTGGGACCGCTTTGCAATTTTTCGCTCTACGGCGATCTGTCCAAGATCGTTCTGATCATTGATATGCTTGCCGGGCGTCTTGAGATCTTTCCGATCCTTGTGCTCTTCTCGGCACACACCTGGAAGCGAAATAGATGAAAAAACGCACACACGATCTCAAAAAGCGGTTGTGTGTGCGTTTTTTGCGTGAGGGAGGCAAGGACACGTTTATTTTGTGCCGGGCGCCGAAGCCTCGCTTTTTGCAAGCTGACGCTGGCGGTATTCGCTCGGGAGGAGTCCCACCGATTTGCGGAACAGGCGCGTGAAATAGGACTGATTTTCAAAGCCGCACGCACGTCCGATCTCGCCGATGCGCATGTTGTTTTCCGAGAGCAGACGCTTTGCCTGCTCGCAGCGAACGAGGTTGACGTAGGTGACGAAGGTGTGGTCGGTGATGCGGCGGAATTCGCGCGCAAAATAGAATTTGCTCAGTCCCACGAAGGCGGCAACCTCCTCGAGCGGCAGGTCGCGGTGGCTCTGCGAGTGGATATATCCGATCGCCTGCTTGATGCAGGAAAGCAGATGCGTGTCCGCCCGTGCGGTTTCCTCGGGCAGGCTGTGCTCGCAGCAAAGGTGTGCCATGATCTGCATCACGAGTGCGCGGATCATCTGCACGCGGAACTCGGCGCGGTAGGGTGGGGTGTATTCATCGTGCAGGCGTTTGATCAGCTGCTCAAGCTCTGCGTCGCGGAAAATCGGCTCAAAGCAGATGCGGTTGGTGTCGAAATGATTGGCAAGGCAAAAGGCGCGGTCCACGATGAGGCATTGATAGATGAAAAGCGGAGCCTCGGTATGAAAGGCGTGGATGCAGTTTGCGTTGATCACTACAAAATCACCCTCGCGCACGTTGTAGTGCTTTGAATCGCAGGTGATGATACCCTCGCCGTGTGTCACGTAGAGGATTTCCACGTTCTCGTGCCAATTGGCGTGAATATGACTGCGGTTAGCGGCACGCAGGCGCGTGTGCTTGTGCAGAATGAAGGGCAGTTGAGGATCCTTCATGATGTGGGTCTCGTAGGTGCTCATGCGTTCTCCTTGAAAATGGCAAGATAGTGACAAAATCAGGCAAAAATTTAGCCTTGACGATTTCTTTTTTTTATTATACAATAAAAGAAAGGAAAAAGCAATCTCTTTTGAAAAGAAAATTGAAAGGCAGGTACCAACCATGTATTCGTTTCCGATTGGCGTGATTATCGACTCCTTCCGCACCGACACGCGCTCCGCAATTCTGCAGGCAGCGGCACTCGGCGCACAGGGCATTCAGATGTATAGCACCAAGGGCGAGAACGCGCCCGAAAACCTCACCCCCGCAAAGCGTCGTGAGCTACTTGATTTCGTCAAATCAAACGGACTTCGTTTTTCGGCACTCTGCGGTGACCTCGGCAGAGGCTTTGGCAACCGCGAGCTCAATCCGGAGCTGATCGAAAAATCCAAGCGCATTCTCGATCTTGCGCTCGAGTTGGAGACCGACGTTGTGACCACCCATATCGGCGTTGTGCCGACTGACCCCACCGTTGCGCGCTACGGCGTGATGCAGGAGGCGTGCTATGAGTTGAGCCGCTATGCCGACTCTCTTGGTGCGCATTTCGCGATCGAGACCGGTCCCGAGCCCTCTGCCGTGCTCAAAAAATTCCTCGACGGACTCCACTCCACGGGTGTTGCGGTGAACTTTGACCCTGCCAACCTCGTGATGGTTGTGGGCGACGATCCCGTTGAGGCGGTTCACAACCTCAAGGATTATATCGTGCACACGCATGCAAAGGACGGAATCATGCTCCAGCGCACCGATCCCGAATATATTTACCGCGTTACACCTATGCCCGAGGACATGCAGGGAATTTCGTTCTTCCGCGAGGTTCCGCTCGGTGAAGGTGGCGTAAAGTTCGGTCCTTACCTCAAGGCGCTTGAGGAGATCGGCTACCGCGGCTTCCTCACGATTGAGCGCGAGGCGGGTGCCGACCCTGCGGCAGACATCCGCAAGGCAAAGGATCACCTGCTCGAAACGATTGCAAACAACTGACGGAGGGGATCAATATGAAGTTTTCAGTAAGCTCCTATTCCTATCGCCAACAGATCAAGGCTGGGAAGATGACTCAGCTCGACGTAGTAGCAAAGGCGAAGGAGATGGGCTTTGACGGAATCGACTTTACCGAGCTCGACGGCGCAACGCTTGAGGAGCAGCTTGCCAACGCGCGCCTGATCCGCGCCGCCGCTGACGAGGCAGGAGTCGAGATCGTGGCGTATACGGTTGGTGCCAACCTCTATCGCGGCTCTGCGGAGGCGGACGACGCAGAGGTGGAGCGCCTTTGCGGTCAGCTTGAGGTTGCCAAGACCCTCGGTGCGTCTCTGATGCGTCATGACGTATGCAGCTCCGAGCGAGTTGAGGGCGGTGTGGTCAGCTTTGAGCGCATGCTTCCCACGATCGCGGCAAACGCACGCCGTGTGACCGAGCGTGCCGCTCAATTGGGTATTCGCACCTGCAGTGAGAACCACGGATTCGTGGCACAGGACAGCGACCGCGTTGCCGCACTCTACAATGCGGTTGGACACGAGAACTACGGACTCCTGATCGACATTGGCAATTTTGCATGCGCGGACGAGGACTCGGCACATGCCGTTTCGCGCCTCGCTCCTTACGCGATCCACGTGCACGCAAAGGATTTCCGCGTGCGTCCCTTCCATCAAAAGCCGAGGGACGGAGAGAAATACATTACCACGCGCGGTTGTAACTATATCTATGCATGCGCGATCGGAGAGGGCGACATTCCCGTAGCACAATGCGTTGCGATTCTGAAGCGTGCAGGCTACGACGGCTATCTCACCGTTGAATACGAGGGCGCGGAGGACTGCATCGCGGGCATCGCGCGGGGCTTGAACAACCTGCGGCAGTTTGTTTGAATATCACAATCACATTATGAAAAGGGGGCTGCGTCATTGGCGCAGCCCCTGCGCAAAAAAGCCGACGGTAGGCTTTTTT
>CAJKPX010000086.1 GCA_905201895.1 uncultured Eubacteriales bacterium
GGCACCCCCTTTTCCCGCCTGCCAATCCCCGCTCCCACGGTGATCGGATTTACGGCAGCAGCGGTTGCAATCGCCTGCACGAAGCACACGATGACGAACAAGCTGGTGGTGCCCCTGACTGTTGCATTTCTCGGCATCGCCGCGCTTTACTCGGTTCTGGTGCAGTTTCATGCGCTTCGACACAAGCGTGTGCTCGTGACCCTGGTCGGCTTCGGCGCGATCCTTTCCTGCATTCTGATCAACGCCTACTACTACTTTGACGTCTCGGTAGAAATGAATGCACCGCTCAAAACCGTGACGCAAACAGCGCTTCTCTTTCTGATGCTTTATCTGACCTCCGAGGTCCGCTATCTCCTTGATGCCGCTCAGCCGCGTGCCTACCTAATGCTCTCGTCATGGACGGTCGCCTTTTGTTCGCTCACCGCGGTTCCGCTTCCCGTTGCCTATCTGACGGGAAGGCTTGACCGCCTCGATTACGCCGCAGGTGGTTTGCTCGCACTCTGCGCCTGTGCGATGATCCTGATCCGTCTCAATTGTGTCCTTCGTCCGCGCACCGAGGCAGAGACAAGTGAAGACTCCGAGGAAACGGCAGCTCCCGATGACGATACAAAAGCAGCCGAAACATCAGACGAGACCGAGCCCCCCATCAACTCCGACACAACCGCATTGCCGAACGAATCAGACCGAGAGGACCGAATATGAATGCCAACACACGCATCCAATGGCTGCATAAGAAAATGACGCTCAACGCCTACCCGAACGCACAGCGTCTTGCCGAGCGCTTCGGCATCTCGCACCGTCAGGCGCAGCGTGACTTGGATTATCTGCGCCGAGAGCTGGGCGCGCCAATCGAATACGATAACAGTCGCAAGGGCTTTTTCTATTCCGAGCCCTTTAGCCTACCGCTTCTGATCAGTTCGGACAACGACGATCACTACATTCCCGAAATCTTCAACGCCGAGCGACATGAGCTTGCCGCCGATGACTCCATCATCCAGATGCAAATTCCCTACTCTGCAACCGTGGAGATTAAGAACAAGCTAACCGCGCTCGAGCTCTCTCCCTATATCGTTGCAAAACAGCCGCGAGACCGCTACGTTTGCGAGTTCCACAGCGTAGAAAAGTTTTTGGGAATTCTTCTCTCGCTCGACTCGGACTTTCATCTGGTTGAGCCCTATTGGCTCCGCGAGCGTCTTGTCCGCTCGGCGCGCCGTGTGCTCGGAAACAACGAGGATATGTAAAACAAATCGCTGATAAAAATGCACACACCCCGACAGATTGCAGTCTGTCGGGGTGTGTGCATTTTTTTGCGTATTTATTATTTGTCAGCGGGATGCAATGCAGCCTCAAGGCAAGGATTTCCTGCCTCCACGGTGAGCCCTTCGACGGCACGTACCGTTTGAAGCGACTGACAACGGTGAAAGGCGTTCTTGCCAACCGTTCTCACGCCTCCAAGGTTGATCTCGGAAAGCGAAATGCAATCGGCAAAGCAGGATGCGGGGAGTGCGGCGAGCGACTGCGGCAGGGTAACAGATTTGAGTGCATGGCACCGATAAAAGGCATTGATGCCGATCTCGGTCAGGTTCGCTCCCTCATCAAAGGTGAGTGCAGAAAGGCTCAAGCAGCCGTAGAACGCACGCATACCGATCTTCTCAAGCGATTTCGGCAGAGTGACCGCTTGCAGGCGACCGCAGCCGTCAAAGGCACGCAGACCGATCTCGGTCAGCCCCTCGGGAAGCGTAACCTCGGTGAGCGACGTGCAGGAGAAAAAGGCGTAGCTTCCGAGCGCTTGTGCCCCTTCCAGAAGGGTCACGTCGGTGAGCTTGGGCGGATAAAAGCCTCTTGCAAATTCGGGGGTTTCCGCACCGAACAGGTAGGCAAGGTATGTGTTTTCGGTCCTGCTCCCTCCAATGAAGGGCAGAGTCAAGCGATGAAGCGACTCACAGCTCTCCAGAGCTCCCAGCCCGAACGAGGTCATCGAATTGGTGAAATCCAGACGTGTGAGCGCGATGCAGCTATCCAGGGCATGCTCGTCGAGCTTGGTAAGATGCGCGGTGTTGAAGGTAATCAGGCTATGACAGCCGTAGAGTGCGTAGCGCCCGATCTCGGTCATGGATTGGGGAAGCGTGATGCAAAGCAGATCGTTGCACTCAAAAAGCGCATAATCGGCGAGACGGCGCGCAGTAGAGGCAAGCTCAAGATACTCCAGCGTTGCGGGAACGGCAAGCGAATTGTCGGCATAAGAGGCAGCGCCAAAAAGATAACCGAGATACTGATCAGAATTTGCGCTTGCACCGAGAAGCGGCGTGCGTAGTGCCTTCAACGCACTGCAGCCCTTCAAGGCAGAGGCACCGATTGAGATAACCGTATCGGGCAGATAAAGCAACTCGATGCAGGTGCTATTGGCAAAGGAGTCTGCCTCGATCGCGGTCACGGGAGCACCGCCCAGCGTATCGGGCACGCGAACGGAGGCGCTCTCACCAAGATAGCCGATCAGGGTTGCGCACCCGTTCTCCACGCGATACCAGAACTCGCTCTCGGGACTCGCCACCGTTTCAACAAAGCTGCTGCAGAGCAGCTCAATCTTACCTGCAAGAATCGCGTCGGCAGTATAATCGAGGCGATCCGCCTCATCAATCGGCTTCACGGTTTCGGGAGTCAGCGGCACGGGTGGCGTTTCGTCCTGCTTCTTTCCGCAGGACACCGCCACGGCACAGATCAGAAGCAGAGCAAGCAGCCCCGCGAGCAATCGTTTGATTTTCATTTATTTTTTCTCCTCTCCACTCGGCTCGATTTCCGTAAAACAGGAGCAACACAGAGTGTGCATTTTGACTATTACGGTCTTATTGTACCACAAAAAGTCGCGTTGTGCAAGAGGTCGACCGATAATTCATAATTATTTACATTCCATCGCAAAATCCGCTTGTATTGTAAAGAAAAACATGGTATAATAATGGAGATAAAATTCAGCGAAAGGAGCGGCGCGGTGGAATTTTTGATTCAACGGGAGCACAACGGAATGCTTTTGCGCACATATCTGAAGCAGGTGCTCGGGCTTTCCTCAAAAATGATCAAGCATATCAAATTTATGCCGGGCGGCATGACGGTCAACGGTGCTCCCTGCACGGTGCGCTACTGCCTGCAAGCAGACGATCGCCTCTCGCTTGCGCTGGAGGATACCGAATCAGCTCCGATCGAGGCGGTGGACCTGCCGATCGAAATTCTCTTTGAGGACACCAACCTCGTGGTCCCCGCAAAGCCTGCCGACATGCCAACGCATCCATCCTGCGATCACTATAACGATACGGTTGCAAACGCGCTTGCCTTTCGCTATGCGGAAAGCGGCAAGCCCTTTGTGTTCCGCCCGATCAACCGCCTTGACCGAAACACAAGCGGATTGCTCCTGATCGCGCGCAACCGCCCCGCCGCCGCAACGCTCACAAAAGCCATGCAAGGCGGCGAGATCCGAAAATCCTATCTTGCCGTGCTCGACGGCGAAATGCCGCTTGGAGAGGGCGAGATCAACACCTGCCTGCATCGCACGGCGGAGAGCATTATTCTGCGCGAGGTCTGCTCGCCCGATGCCCCCGATGCCGCTCCCTCTCTGACCAAATATCGCGTCCTTGCCGCCGCAAACGGACACACGCTCGTCCGCGCATATCCGCTTACCGGGCGCACGCATCAGCTCCGCGTGCATTTTGCCTCGATCGGTCACCCGATCACGGGTGATGATCTTTACGGCACGCCATCGCCTCTGATCGGCAGGCATGCCCTGCATGCACACACGCTTGGCTTTCCACACCCCAAGACGGGAGAAAGAATAACTCTGACGGCACCTCTACCACCCGACCTTTGCCGGCTCGTCGAGGCTTGCTTTCCAGCCTTCTCCAAAGCACTTCTCTGAAAGGAGACGCTCATGACCGAAGAAAAGCGCACAATGACAAACAAAAAGCTCCCTCGCCTATCACTCGCGATCTATATTCTCACCGCCATCAGCGCGGGGCTCTATTTTGCGTTCACGAAAAGCCCCGCTTTTTCAGATTGGTTCAATCTTCATATCAGCGCGGTGGGACGCCGCCTGCTTGCGTGGGCAAGCTGTTGGTTTCCCTTTTCGGGCGCCGAGTTGCTGCTGCTCCTCCTCCCCGTGATCGTGGCTGTGCTCATTGCGATCGGTTGGCGGTATTTCTGCAACACCAACCGCGACGCGTTGACCTACGTTGGAATTCTACTCTCGGGGCTGTGCGTGGTAGCAATTCTGTTCGTTTGGAATTTTGCCGCGGGCTACTATGCCACGCCGTTGGATGAAAAGCTGGAGCTCAAGCGCGAAAAGAGCAGTGCCAATGACCTCTATCAAACGGCGGAGCTGCTCGCCGACGAGATTCGTGAGCTCACTCCCGAGATCACCTTTTTGCCGAACGGGAGGTCGATCATGCCCTATTCGCTCGATGAAATGAATAGCAAGCTTCTGGAGGCGTACGGGCGCTTCGTTCAAAAGCACGCCTTCATGGATACCTTTTACAGTCGCGTCAAGCCCGTGATGCTCAGCGAGCCGATGTCCTATACCCATATCACGGGCGTATACACCTTCTTCACGGGAGAAGCAAATATCAACGTCAATTTTCCCGACTACACCATCCCCTACACCGCCGCGCATGAGCTCGCACATCAACGTGGGATCGCACGCGAGGACGAGGCAAATTTCGTGGCGTTTCTGGTCTGCATGGAGTCGGACGACCCCTACCTCCGATACAGTGCCTGCTTGAGCGTTTATGAATACGTGGTCTCGGCTCTGCGCTCTGCCGACAAAAAGCTATACCAAAAAAACTACTCCGAGCTTCCCGCCGAGGTGATTGCCGAGGAGCGCGCTTATAGCGTCTTTTTTGAGAAATATCGCAAAAACGTTGCAGCCAGCGTGAGCAACTCGGTCAACAATTCCTACCTGCAAAGCCAAGGAGCGCCCTCAGGCTCGCGAAGCTATAACATGGTGGTTGATCTTGCGGTTGCCTATTACCGACCGCAGTTTGATTGATGCGCACAACGGCGTCACCCGTTGCATATTCTGATAGCAAGAGACCTATTTTCTTTTTCTCCCAAAAATGACA
Organism: uncultured Eubacteriales bacterium; assembly: GCA_905201895.1. Lineage (GTDB taxonomy): Bacteria > Bacillota > Clostridia > Oscillospirales > CAG-272 > UMGS1865. Next base: position 5,103 of record CAJKPX010000086.1, read on the forward strand.
TTTTTTCGCAAAAAATTTGCCGTAGGGGCTTTTCTTTTGCAAAAAGGTGTGCTATAATATTTATAGACTATATTATATCTTTATATACGCGACCTCGATCGGGAGTTTTCCCGAGTGGGTACTATCAAAAAAGGAGTGGAAACGCGGATTGCGCGTTCGTGATTGTGTTATGGCAAGCAAAATCATTATCCGAGGCAGAAAACCGCTTATGGGTAACCTTTCGATCAGCGGCATGAAAAACGCGGCTCTGCCCATTCTTTTTGCCACCATTCTCGTTCGCGGCGTTTGCGTGTTGGAAAATATCCCGGAGGTCAGCGACATCGCCATCTCGCTCGAAATTCTGCAACAGATGGGCGCAAAGGTCTCCTATCGCAAGAAAAACACCGTGATGATCGACACCACAGCCATCAAACAGGGGTCCTCTCCCTACGGGCTCGTGAACAAGCTGCGTGGCTCCACCTATCTGCTCGGCGCCGAGCTCGGCAGATTCGGCAAAGCCAGCGTCGGCTCACCCGGCGGATGCGATTTCGGCTCCCGTCCGCTCGACCAGCATATGAAGGGCTTTGAGGCGCTCGGTGCTTATTACACGCGAGACGGCGGATATATCTACCTCGATGCTCCCGACGGACTCCACGGCGGATCGGTTTATTTCGACGTTGCATCGGTTGGTGCAACCGTGAACGTGATACTGGCAGCCGTGATGGCAAACGGTATGACCGTGATCGACAACGCCGCTCGCGAGCCGCATATCGTTGACCTTGCAAACTTCCTCAACTCCTGTGGCGCAAAGATCACGGGAGCGGGAACCTCGGTGATCAAAATCCGCGGCGTTGAGGAGCTCACCGCCTGCAGCTACACGATCATTCCCGATATGATCGAGGCAGGCACCTATATGGTTGCCGCTGCCGCAACGGGAGGATGCGTGCGCATCGACGCGGTGATCCCCAAGCACGTGGAAAGCATCACCGCCAAGCTCTGTGAGATGGGCGTGGAGGTTGAGGAGGGCGACGATTACGTAACCGTAAAGGGCAGCGACGCTCTGCTTCGCAACATCAATATCAAAACACTTCCCTACCCCGGATTTCCCACCGACATGCATCCGCAATTTGCCCCTCTGCTCTGTTTGGCAGACGGCGTGAGCTGTATTCAGGAGAGTATCTGGGAAAACCGCTTCCGCTACGTGGATGAGCTGCGGAAAATGGGCGCGTCGATCCGCCTCGACAGCCATACTGCAACCTTTATGGGAACCGAGCGACTCTCGGGTGCTCCCGTTGAGGCAATGGACCTGCGTGCGGGCGCGGCACTCGTAATCGCTGGGCTTGCGGCAGAAGGCGTCACCGAGATCGGCGGTGTGCAGTATATCAACCGCGGCTACGTTGACATTGTTGGCAAGCTGCGCGGCTTGGGAGCTGATATTGAGGAGGTCGAATATATCGACCCCGTTCCGATGCATCAGATCAATTAAGCAATTCAATAGATAAGCACAAAAAACACCTGTGAAAGCGAACTTCTCATAAGGATTAACCATTCTCCCTGTAGGGACCGGCGTCCCCGACGGTCCGTTAGGGCATAATTGCTCCGCAGAAAACAAAGAGATAACCCCGACAGATTTTGAAGTCTGTCGGGGCACATTTGTTCTGCTCGATAAATTGGAAATTGGTTATTCGTTTTAGTCTAAGATAAAAAACTTAAATTTGATTTTGGTTGTTTCTTTCTAACAGAGGAATTAATTCGGTCAAGTATTTATATTCAAGCATATCATTTGGTGTAAATGAATCTACTTTATCTTTTATTTCTTCAAACAATTCAAAATAAACTTTTACTAAACCAAAATATATTTTATGTCCTTTAATAATTTGCTTTAAGCATAATTTTAATTGGGATGACTCGTGCTCTAATCTTATTTCATCTTCATAATTCAAAAAGCTGAACTCTCCAATATCAACTTCTTTTATTCTACAAAGCAAATTTTTAGCTATTTCTTTATCCGCATCATCAACTTTCCCAAACACTTCATCAAGAAGTTTATATCTCTTGATATCAAAAATAGTCATAAAAATGAGTGCTACAACAACAAATGAATAAAACAAAATAGTTGATATCATCGCATGGCCGAAAAATTTCTGTGAATTGATAAGAGAAATTATATGATAGGCACCTAAAGATATTACGCCCAAAATAAGGGTTATTCTAAAAACATTTGATGCTTTTTTATATTTC
>CAJKPX010000087.1 GCA_905201895.1 uncultured Eubacteriales bacterium
GTGTGGGGGAAGGGGTGCTTTTGCAAAAGCACCCCTTCCCCCACAAAAATTATAATACCCCTCAAAAGTTCTCGCCGTTCCAGCCCCAGCGGTCGGTGAATTCGTACTTGACGTAAACGTGATCGGGGGCGATGTCGAGCTCCTCATGAAAGAGCTTGCAGATGATGGCGGTCATGCGAGAGCAGGTCTCCTCGTCGGCATTGCCAAAGAGCTTGACCTCCACCATGGCGATGGGAAAATTGTTGTAGCCGCGAAACCACATGCGGCTGTTGTCAGTGAAATTGAGCATGAGCCAATATTCGCTCTTGCCCGCAAAGCATCCGATCGCCTCGCCCAGGCGTGCCTTGAGGGTTGCCTCCTTTTCGGCGGTGAGACGGATGTTGAGCTTGGTATCAATAAACGGCATGGTAGTACCTCCTTAGTTAGTCTTCCTCGATCGCAGTCTTCTGCGAGAGGATTGCATGAAAGATCGCGGTCTCGGATATTCGGGTCTGAACATAGTTTTTCTCCCTTATCTATCGTGTTTTTATCAAACAACATACTATAACTAAATTATACCATGTCTCTGCGTGCAAATCAAGAGTCATTCTCACATTATCTCCGATTTTTGCGCAAAAAAGGACAGCGCATGCTTTTCATACTCTGTCCTCTTTTTCAGTATCAAAAACCACCTCGAAGCCGTTTCTGCCGCGAAGCAGTACAGGATCGTGGGAAAGCAGCGGGACGTAGGGCTCTTTTGCGTAGGTCCGCACAAAATTGAGGCTCTCCCGCGAATTGCGTGACGCCCCCGTTGGAATGCCCTCGGCAAGGCAGCGCGGAACGTAGCAGGCGTCCCCCGTGACTACGTAGCAACGCTCGCCCACGGTGATCTCCACCACCGAGGAACCTGCCGTATGCCCTCCCACACGCTTGACGCGCACGCCGTCTGCAATTTTTGCCGAGCGCACAAAGCTGCGCACGCGCATACCATCGGGAAGATAGCGCTGTCCGCGCTCGAGCTCGTGCTCCTGGATCCACACACGTGCCTTGGGAAAACGCCCGATCGCCGCGATGTGATCGTGATGTGCGTGGGTGATTACAACGTCGGTAATCTCCTCCGCCGCAAGCCCGTAGCGCACGAGAATTTCAACCGGTGAGCAGAAATGCTCCATGCGAAAGCCGGGCATATCCTCGCAGCCCGCGTCGATCAGAATTCGTCGTTTGCCGTGCGTGAGCAGATAAACGGTGAAAGAAATCGGCTCAACCACGTTGGGGTCTCCCCCGCGATAGAGCTGATCGCAGGGGAGCGTTGATTCGCCGTATTTGAGTGCAACGAGCTTCATGCTATCACGGAAGGGTGAGCACAACCTTGCCCACGTTTTCGCCGCGGTAGAGGATATCGTGTGCCGCCTCTGCCTCGGTGATGGGCAGAACCTTGTAGATGGTGGGCTTCACACTGCCGTCGGCAACAAAGGGCCATACGTCACGCACAAGCGATGCAAGAATTTCCGCCTTGACCGCAGGTGCACGCGAGCGCAGGGTGCTGCCAATGATGCGCACGTTGCGCACGTAGATGTTTTTGAGGTCGATCTCGGTCTTCTGACCCGCGAGCGAGGCAATCATGATCCAGCGCGCGCCGTGGGTGAGATAATGCAGACACTGCCCCATGATCTCGCCGCCGAGACAGTCGATGGCAACGTCAACCGAATGCCCGTTTTCCATTTCTCTCTTGAGCACCTCGGCAATATTTTCCTTGCGCGTATTGACCACCACGTCGGCATGGAGATGCTTGATCGACTCCGCGATCTCATCCGAGAGCACGGTGGTAATCACGCGGATACCGAACGCCTTTGCCATCGGAATAATCACGCTGGCAAGTCCGCTCGCGCCCGCATTCATCAGGAGCGTATTTCCCTTTTGAATTTTGCCCTCGATGAAAAGATTGAGATATGCGGTTGCAAACGCCTCGGGGATCGCCGCCGCCTCAATCATCGAGCAGTTTTCCGGAATCGGCATGAGCATATCGTATTTTACGGTGACGTACTCGGCATAACCGCCACCGCCGAGCAGGGCGCAAACCTTATCGCCAAGCTTCCAATTGGATTTTTTTGCTGCCTCGGAGCCGATCTCCACGATCGTGCCCGCGATCTCCAGACCCATCCAATCGGGGCAACCGGGAGGGGGCGGATAGTCGCCCTCTCTCTGCATCAGATCGGCGCGGTTGAGTGCCGCCGCCTCGATCTTGACCAGAACCTCCTCCTCACCCATGACGGGATCGGGCACCTCGCTCCAATGCAGGCTTCTGTCACTTTTATCTACCAAAATTGCTTTCATACGTTAACTTTCTCCCTTAATTTTCTTCAGCTCGATGGCGATGCCCTCTGCAACGGGTTTGAAATCACCCGCGCCGAGACCGGTTGCCTTCAGTATTTTTTCGTTGTTGATCACGCGGTCAAAGCGGCGGTCATAATCAAGAATCCACCGCTTTTGATCACGGTATGCCGGGTGTGCATTGTAAAAATCCTCGTCCGAGCACCAATTGATCTCCAGACCGATCTGCTCGCGGTAGATCTGCGCCACATCATCCCACGTCAGGTTTTGCGCCGAGCTGACGGTGTATGTCTCGCCAAAGGTATGCGGCTTGAAAAGCAGGTGTGCGATCAGCTTGCCCGAGTTGCCCGCCCAATCAAGACCCGCCGTGAGATATCTCGACGTAGCGGGGACCAAAAGCTTCTCTCCGCGCTCGGCATATTCGATCACGCGTTTTCCGGAGTGTACGTAGAAATCGAGACGGTATTGAGAAAAGGAAATGACAGGGCGCACGATCGTCCACGGTTGTCCTGCACATTCGCCGAAAAGGTAGTCCTCACACTTCGACTTCGGAACGGCATAGTCTTCGTTCGCGAGAAATTCCTCGTCCTCACTCACGTCGTAGAGCTGCGGAGCATCCTCGGTGATCGGATGCTCCAAATCGGCATACACGCGATAGGACGAAAGAAAGATCAGATGCTTGGTGTTTTCAATCAGAAGCGGGTGGATCTCCTGATACGCCTCGAGCGTTTTATAATGGATAAAATTGACGATTCCATCGTACTTCCCTGCCGCAAACAGCTCGCGCAAAAGCTCCTCGGTTGCAAGCGAGCGAATGAAGCGCAGGTTTGGATGATCGCTCTTTTTTTCCTCGGGACAGATCACGTCCACCGCACACCCCATGCGCAAAAGCTCCTCGGCTGTGTAGGTGCCGAGCGTGCCTCCGCCCGCAATCAATAAAACGCGTTTCATAGCGATCACGCCTCCATTCCGCAGCAGCGAAGGATCACTTTGAAGAGCTCCAGCTCGTATTCGGTCGTGTAAGGGTTCTCGCGCTCGCCGCGCACCATCTCAGCAAAGGCAATCATCATCGCCTCATAGCGCTGGAAGGGCTCGGAGCGGGATTGGGAGATCACAGCGTGGCGGTTCTCGTCCGACGAGAGGTCGGTCTGCTCTGCGTATTGCATATAGGGTGCGGCATCCTTGATCGAGGCTTCGAGCGGCTTGATCTCGAGCGTGCGCTCCGAGCCGCAGATTACGAGCTGACGGCGATGGAAGCCACCCACCTCGGTGCCGCCCATGCGAACCACCGAAATGCCGTTGGGATAGCGCAGGACCGCAAAGCCGAGGTCCTCGGTGTCAACGCCGTCGAGACCCGTGCACGTGTTGAGCGGGATGATCTCCTCAGGCATGCCCTGAATCTGCAGGACCAGGTCGATCAAATGGCATCCGAGATAGAACATCATGCCGCCCTTGAAGGAGCCGAACCACTCACGCGTTGCCTTTTTATCAAGGCGACTCATATGCGCCTCCACGCTGTAAATCTGACCGAATTTTCCGTTTTTCGCATCCTCGATCGCGCGCGAAATCAGCGGATTGTAGCGGTACATATAGCCAATATGGAAGGTCTTTCCGTTTCGGCGCACCGTTTCGATCAGGCGCTCAAAGTCGGCAAGATTCTGGCTGCCCGGCTTTTCCATGTGGATATGCTTGCCCGCATCCGCCGCCATCTGCGCGTATTTGAGCAGGTGGATCTCGTCGGTCTCCACCGCAACCGCCTCGATGGTGGGATCATTCAGAATCTCCTCCAGCGTGAGCTCGCGGTATTTTTCGCGCCATCCATATTTCTCCAGCTTGTCGGCGCAGGTTTCGCGCTCGTCCTCAACCAACGCATAGCCCACAAGCTCAAAGAGCTCGGGGTGAATTCCGATAGTGTGAATGATCTCGGGTGCGTGACTGTGTCGGTTGATACCGATCTGCGCGATTCTGATGGGCTTCATTTCTGTTCCTCCAATCTTGTCCAATCGAACTGTACGATCGGGAAAAATTTATCGGTTGCGAGTCGGGTAAAGACAGCGGGTGCCTCCTCCGGAGCATATACCTCCTCGATCAGGCACTTGAAGTCCAGGCGCTTGTGGGCGAGCATGCGCATCACGGCGCGCTCGTCATCCGCTTCGGTCCACCAGCCCGACGAGGACTCCTGCTCGGGTCTTGCCTTGGTGTGCGCACCGACCAGGGTGATTCCGGGCCAATGCACCTTGCGGTAATAGTCGATCGAAAAATCCGAGCTTCTCGTGCATCCGAGAAGTGCCATTCTGCCAAATCGCGCCATACAGTCGAGCGCCATATCCATGCCGCCTCCGTTGCCCGTGATCTCAAGCGCGACCTTGGCGCCGCCGCCCGTGAGCGCCTTGACTGTCTCGGCAAAGCCCTCGGCAAAGGGATCGAGTGCATAGTCGGCACCGAGTGCCAATGCCTGCTCGCGCTTGCTTGCAACGGGATCGACCGCAATGATCGGAACCGCACCCGCCGCGCGGAGCAGCTCCACACCGATCAGACCCAGTACGCCGAGTCCCATCACGAGAGCCGACTCTCCGACCTCAAGATGGCATTTGCGGATCGCCGCCATCGGGAAGGTTGCAATGTGGATGAGCGCAGCCTCGTCGAAATCAACCGCATCATCGAGGTGATAGACGTTTTCCGCCTTCATCATGTTGTACTGCGCGTGCTTCGACCATGCACAGAACACGCGGTCACCGACCGAAAAGCCCTCAACGCCCTCACCGATCGCCTCGACCACGCCCGAAATGCTGTATCCGCACTGGCGTGGGAAGGTGACGTTGCTCCCCTTTGTGGGGCTGACGTTGGGGTTGCCGACCAGGTTGGCACGCTCGGTGCCCGCGCTGATGGTGTCGCGCACCGTGCGCACCAAAATTTTCCCTGCCTCGGGCTCGCCGACCTCACGCTCGATCAGCTCGGCAATGCCGGGCGCCGTGAAAATGATATTCTGATTTTTCATTGTTTTTTCTCCTTTCGGAATTATCCGTTTTTATTATAAACGCTTGACAGAGAAAAAACAATATGCTATACTACGAATAACAGATACGATCCTCCAAAAAATCAACCCAAAAAGGTAGTTTCGATCATGGATAATGCACTTTTCTACAATTCCTTCGGATTTCGGATGCTATCGGCAAAAAAATACCGACACACCGACAACTCGCGTGGCATCGACCGCCATTTTCTCGCGCGAATGCAACGGGGCAAGGCTCGCTTCGTCACCTGCTCGGGCGAGGAGATGGAGCTGGCGGCAGGCGACGTATTTTACCTCCCGCTCGGGCTCTGCTACCACTCCTATTGGACACCCCTGGATGGCTCCGTGGAATGGGAATCCTACGCCTTTCTGTGCTTTCCCGACAAAACGGGTAAGCAATACGCTATGCAAAGGCTGGATGCAAATGCCGCGCTCCATGCAAGTCTGGATGAGCTTGCCGCCGATATGCGCGTTTCATCCAAGTCGGTCTCGCATCTCTACGCCGCTCTCGGTGAGGCACTCCCACAGATGCGTGAGCTCGATCCCGACCCACGCCGCGATCTCTACGCCAAGGCGCGCGGCTATATCCACTCACACCCCGATCTCCGCGTGTCCGAGCTGGCTCGGCATTGCGGCATGAGCGAATCGGGACTCTATGCCTTTTTCAGGTCCTACGCGGGCACCACGCCGATCACAGAGAAGAACCGCATTCTCGCGGGGCGTGCCATCACACTTCTCGGCACAACCGATCTCCCCGTAGAAGTAATCAGCGAGCGCGTGGGCTTTCAGTCGGTTGCCTACTTCCGCAGAATCATCAAGGCGGAATACGGCAAGACGCCAACCGAGCTACGCCGCGAGCAAAGAAAGAAATTTGGGTTATAGTCGGGGCTAGCCTCGGCTACCCATCAAAGGAGCATGGCGTCGCGCAATGTCTTGGTGGCACGCAGGCGCGGCTGCATCTTTGCCGAAACGGGCAGATAGCGCTCCACGCAAAGGTACATACAGCATCCGAGCGCGGGGCCGACCTGACGTACCAGCCGCGTGTGCGAGCCGCCAACCAAATAGAGGAAGGGGCACGCAAGCTCACGGTTCAGGCGATGAATGGTTTGGAGCGACGCCATCTGCTCGTCCTCGCTATTTGATTTGCCCACGATCTTAACCACGTCGGCACCGCGTGCAATCTGCTCGCGTGCATACGCCAGCACCTCCTCCTCGCTAAAATAGCGTGAGGTGTGCGTGGAGATGAGCACCTCACCGCCGCGTGCGTGAATCTCGTCAATCAGCTTCTTCTGCCGCTCAACCGCCTCGGCGTCAAAGGTGAGCTGGTCGGGGGTTGGACAGAAGAAGTCGCCCATCACGTCGCAGAGCGTTGCGCCTGCCTCAAGACCCAGGAGCAGAAGCTCGGCGCGCTCCCCGTCGGTCAGGTCCCGACTTGCGCCGCCGCGGTAGGAGGTGATGTAGATCGGTCGCCCCTCGCAATAGGAAAAAATCCTTTTCAGCGTCTCAAGATTGCGGTACTCGGGCAAGAGATTGCAAAGCTGAATACCGAACGCCTCGGCGCCGTCATAGAGTGAGTTCATGATCGTGCAGATTGCCTCGTTGGGTGTTTTCTCCTGCACCATTGCAACGAGCAGAGGGCGCTCATATTCGAGGAACGTGGCTTTTTTGTTTTGTTTCACGGTCTGTTACCTTTCCTTTTCATGTTTTCGCAACGGCGCGGCTCACGCCTGCCGCATCTGTATTGATTATACCGCATTCTCCCCTTCCTTTCAATGAAAAAAGTGATCTCCGTTTAACATTTTCGAGCATTTTGGGGGAGAACTGAAAAAGGGGGTGAGTCAAATGCAAAAAATGCATTTGACTCACCC
>CAJKPX010000088.1 GCA_905201895.1 uncultured Eubacteriales bacterium
TGGGAGAGGCGCTTTTGCAAAAGCGCCTCTCCCATCCCCCTGCACCCCCACCCCTCACCGCAAAACCTTTCAGGAGAAAGGAAAAGGCGATAAGGGGGTGTTTTTATTTTAAGGCACAAATGTTGTTTTTTCAAAAAAGGAAAAAGGGCGAGGTTCACCATAAAACCTCGCCTCTGTTATTCTCAAAATATAACCGAAACCTTGTAGGGACCGGCGCAATGCTCGCAACGCGACATTGCTATGGAGCGCAGCGGAATGTGATCCTCTGACTGTCCGCTTCCAACGTCGGGAGGCAATCACCTTCCGCTTCGCTCCATGGCAATATTGCTTCGCCGACATTGCCCCGCCCTACGCAGAATTTCCTCCGAACAAAACGTTGCCGCGCATATCGTGCAAAAAATCGCATGCTTTTCTGTGCGTAGAGGACAGGTTCTTGCATTTTTTTACGTAAATCTATTGAAATTGCGGCAAAAACCTGCTATAATAAAGAGGAATATAGATTTTTCCGAGAGGTATCGGCATGAGCGAAAAGCTTTCCACCCAGCCCTACAAGGGCACAAGAGATTTTTATCCGCGCGAGATGCGGATGCGAAACTGGTTTTTTGGTGTGATCCGCAACGTTTTGGAGCACTATGCGTTTGAGGAATACAACGGACCGATGCTCGAGTCGCTTGATCTTTACGCTGCCAAGAGCGGCGAGGAGCTGGCGAACGAGCAGACCTACAATTTCACCGATCGCGGTGACCGTCGCATGGCGATCCGTCCCGAGATGACCCCCACGGTTGCGCGCATGGTTGCGGGCAAGATGGGCGAGCTCAATTTCCCGCTCAAGTGGTTTTCGATCCCCAACATGTATCGCTGCGAGCGTCCCCAGCGCGGACGTCTGCGCGAGTTCTGGCAGATCAACGTTGATATTTTCGGCTGCGACACCTATGAAGCAGACCTCGAGGTGATCTCCAGCGCGATCGCGCTGCTGCGTGCGTTCGGCGCCGACGAGACGATGTTCACGGTTCGCATCAACAACCGCCGCTTCTTCAACGACGTGGTTGCCGCGATCGCGGGCACCGACCCCGAGGGCAGCCGCCGCGTTTCCAAGGTGATCGACCGCAAGGGCAAGATTCCGCGCGACGCCTATGAAAAGGAGCTGTGCGAGCTGGGTCTTTCGGACGAGCAGATCGCGCAGATCGACGCGCTCTACACCATGGACGTATCCGACGCGATCGCGCTCTGCCCCGACTCGGTTGGAGCCGAGGAGCTCCGCCGTCTGTTCGACGCGCTCGACCGCACGGGTCTGCGTCGCTACTGCATCTTTGATTTCGGCATCATCCGCGGTCTGGATTACTACACGGGCACCGTGTTTGAGGTCTTTGACAACGCACCCGAGAACAACCGCGCCATGTTCGGCGGCGGCAGATACGATAACCTCGTTGGTCTGTTCGTGAAAAACGCAAAGGTTTCGGGCGTTGGCTACGGCATGGGAGACGTTACCCTCGAGCACTTCCTCGAAACGCACAAGCTCATGCCCGAGTCCTTCGGTGACGCGGTCAAGGTGCTGATCACGCGCTTTGACGACGTTCCCTACGATCGCTATCTCGCCATTGCGGACGCGCTTCGTGCCGCAGGCATTACCGCGTCGGTCTACCTCGGCAGCAAGAAGTTTGGCAAGCAGATCGACTTTGCCGTGAAGGACAGCTACACGCACGTTCTGATTATGGGCGGCAGCGAATGCGAGCGCGGTGTGGTGCGCCTGAAGGACCTCGGCACGCGAGAGGAGCGCGAGGCATCGCTCGACGAGGCAATCGCAAGCCTGCGCGTCTGATCCCAAAATCCGACCCCAATAAAGAATTTTTTAAGATAGAGATATATCAAGAAAGGCAGGTTTACACTATGCAACGCTTTACAACAACCTCCTCCGACGGAAAAACCACCCTCGCCGCCTACAAGCTCGTTCCCGAGAATCCGCGCGGCATGCTCCAGATCTCGCACGGCATGTGCGAGTACATCCTGCGCTACCGTGAATTCGCGCAGTTCCTCGCCTCCGAGGGTATCCTCGTGTTCGGTCACGATCACCTCGGTCACGGCTATTCGGTAAAATCCAACCGCGAGCTCGGCTTCACCGCTTACGGCGGCGGCGCAGAGTTCCTCGTTGAGGACGTGCACAACCTCACGCTCAAGATGAAGCAGGAATACCCCGACCTGCCCGTGATCCTGTTCGGTCACAGCATGGGCTCCTTCGTGGCACGCGCCGTGCTCGAGAAGTATTCCTCCACCTATCAGGCAGCGATCCTCTGCGGCACCGCAGGTCCCGGCATGCCCACCGCATTCGGTAAGGCGGTTACCAAGCACATGATGACCTTCCTCGGTGAGCACTTCCGCTCCAAGATGCTCCGCCGTGTTTGCTTCGGCGGCTACAACAAGAACTGCGGTGAGGGCTGCGATCGCAACGCATGGCTCACTCGCGACGAGGCGGTTGTGAAGGCTTACAACGCCGACATGCTCTGCAAATACAACTTCACCCTCCGTGGCTACCACGATCTCTTCACGCTCCTCGATCAGGTCAACCGCGAGGATTGGGCAACCACCCTCTCCAAGGATCTGCCCGTGCTGGTGGTCAGCGGCGAGCAGGACCCCGTTGGCGATTGGGGTCAGGGTCCGAAGAAGGTTGCCGAGGCTCTGCTGGCAGCCGACATGCGCGACGTTACCCTCAAGCTCTATCCCGAAATGCGTCACGAGATCATCAACGAGATCGACCGTGAAACGGTTTGGACCGATCTGAAGGAATGGCTCAATCAGAAGTTCGCCTGATCGACCTGCGCCGAACGAAGGGGCGCATCCTCGGCGTTGACTTCGGCGACACCCGAACGGGTCTTGCCGTATCCGACGTGGGACGCTTCCTCGCATCGGGCATCGGCTACGTATCCCCCGGCGGGATCGAAAAAACCGCCGCCTGCGTTGCAGAGGTTGCACGCGAGCGCGGCGTTGGTGCCGTTGTGGTCGGGCTTCCGCGCAATATGGACGGCTCCGAGGGCTTTCGCTCCGAGCGCTACCGTCAGTTTGCCGCGCTTCTCGCCGAGCAACTCGGGGACGCGATCCCCGTTGCCATGATCGACGAGCGCCTTTCCACCATGTCTGCCGCACGCTATCTCAACGAGACCAACACGCGCGGCGCAAAGCGCAGACAGGTGATCGACACGCTCTCGGCAGAGATCATTCTGCAAAACGCGCTCGACCGCCTCAAAAATGAAACATAAGATCGGACCATGGGACTGTTGCCCTCGGCAGAGCTGCAAACAACCTCTGCACCGAGCTGCAACAGTCCCGCTCTGCCCCTCCGATCGAAAGGATTTTTATGCAAGTCTCTCTCCCGCCGCGCGTGGCGGCAATCCACGATCTCTCCTGCTTCGGCAGGTGCGCACTCACCGTGGTCATGCCCACGCTGTCGGTTATGGGCTATCAGGTTGTGCCGATCCCAACCGCTCTGCTCTCCACGCACACGGGCGGCTTCGACGGGATTCACTTCCGCGACCTCACGGGTGATATGGATGCCATTGCCGAGCATCTGGACGGTCTCGGCGTCTCCTTCCGTGCGATCTACACCGGCTTTCTCGGAAGTGCCGAGCAGATCGAAACCGTTTCGCATATCCTCGACCGCTTCTCGGCTCGCACCGATGAGAGCGGTCGGTCTCCCTTCGCCCTGATCGACCCCGTGATGGGCGACGACGGTGTGCTCTATTCCACCTACACCCCCGAGCTGATGCGCGGCATGAAGCGCCTTGCCGCTCGCGCCGACCTGCTCACCCCCAACCTCACCGAGGCGTGCTTTCTCACCGACACCCCCTGGGTTGATACGGAAACGCTGCCCGTGGACGAAGCACTCGCGCTGGCAGAGTCGCTGCTCGACCGCCTGGAGCGGATCGCTCCCGCACGCATCGTGATCACGGGCATTCCCCTTGCCGACGGCACGCTTGCAAACGTTGGACGTGACCTCAACGGCAGCCGCTTTTGCATCCGTCATCCCCACGAGGGCAAGCCCTATCCCGGAACCGGCGATCTCTTTGCATCGGTTCTGCTCGGCACGCTCCTCGGCGGCGAGGATTTTCCCACGGCATGCGAACGCGCAGCGGTCTTTACGGGAGAGGTGATCCGCGAGTCGGCACTCCACGACACCCCCGCACGCAACGGCGTGGCGCTTGAGGCGCACCTGTGGCGACTCTGCCCACGTGGCGACGCATAGCATTGGGATCCGCGAAGGATAAAAAACAAGCCCTCCGCTACGCCAAGTCGTGACCGTTTGAAAACAACCCCACCGTCACGCTTCGCGTGCCACCTCCCCTTGCACAGGGGAGGCTAAAAGGTGGTTTGCCCGTATAAATAAAGATGCCTTAAAAACGTTCTATTGTGGAGATAAATTCACCTTCCATCCAACTTTGTCCCAACCTTCTTCAAAGCAAGTGATTCTTCAAAAGCCTCCCCTGTGTAAGCGGAAGAAATTTGCAAGCAAATTAGACCGCGACAGCGGTGGAAGGGTTGTTTTTCTGTCATAATCGGTTGCAGATAACCCCACCACCTCGGCGGGTCACATTGCAAACGCCATATATTCGGTATTTCTGAAAGGAATTTTATCATGCCCAATTTTCGCAAAGCACGCATCGTTGGTCGCTTGATCAAGAGCATTGTGGTGCTCCTGGTCCTCGCAATCAACGCGCTGCTCATCTGGCGAGTCTTTTTCTCCACTCGTCTCCCCGCCTCAATCGCACCTCTGCAGGCAAACGAGGCGCTCGTGTCCGCCTACGAGACCCACGGCGACGCGCTCACGCTCCGCTATCAGGATCAGGCGTCGATCACGCGCGCTGAGGGGAACTACGGCTATTTTTCGGTAACACAGTGCGTCTTTATCCCCGAAGCCGAGCAGGTGCAGATCATCGTGCGCTACAATAACAGCACCATCCGTCACCTCGCCGAGGACTATGATCTCCCCGAGGTTCCCTCGCGCGACGCGCATCTGTTTGACGTCACGCTCGTCAAAACCACCGACCTCACCCCCGATGACAAGACCGACAACACCAAGATCGAGGCGCTCTCGCTCACGCGCTACGCCCCCAACGAGGGCTACCTGCGCGACAACACCTCGCTCTACACCTACTATCGCTACACCTTTGACAACATCTCGGTTGACGATCTCACGGTTGGCGTGTTCGTGGACATCTTCTACGTGGAGAACGTCGATTACGACGCCAAGGCATACGGCACGCTCTGCATCTATGACGACGGCACGAAATGGAGCAGCTATTCGCTCACCTCTGCCGATAAGTCTGCCCTCCGCGCATGGCGCCAGCCCGACTGACCGCAGAACCGAAGCAGAATACAGACCAACCTGACAGCAAGAAAGGAAGCACACCATGCACGTATCCTATTCGCACGAAAGCATCCGCCTCACGGGTCGCTGGGACAAGCGCGATCCCAACGTGGCAATCACGACCGCAACGGGCTCCTACGTTGAATTCGCCTTTGAGGGCAGAATGGCGGTTGCACATTTTGACGTCCTGACCAATTTCACCCCGCGCCTGCACCTCTGGCTTCAGCTCGACGGCGGTGACATGTTCGACGCACCGATCGACAGCCACATGCGCATCATTGCCAAGCAGGATGGCAAGCATATCTGCCGCATCATCTATCGCGGCGGCACCGAGCAGTCCAACCGCTGGTTCGCACCGCTCACGGGCAAGGTCTCCTTCCTCGGCGTGCAGACCGAAAGGCCGATCCCGATCCCTGCCGACGAGCGCCCCGTGATCGAATTTGTGGGCGACTCGATCACCGAGGGTGTGCTGATCGACGTCGACTTTGCCGAGGGCGGCACGCCTCCCGCTCACTCCGACCAGCTCAACCGCTGCTTCCAGGATGACGTTTGCGCCACCTACGCGTGGCAAACCGCCGAGGCACTCGGTCTGCGTCCCGTTTTCATGGGCTACGGCGCGGTTGGCGTCACGCGATCGGGCTGCGGTGCGGTTCCCTCCGCAACCGAGTCATACCCCTTCAACTTTGACGGCTCACCCATCACGCACGCGCCCTCCGACATCGTTCTGATCAACCACGGCGCAAACGATCGCGGCAAGCCCGCCGAGGTCTACCTCGAAAAATACGCCGCTCTGCTCGACCTGATCCGCTCGCGCAATCCCAATGCCGTTATCGTTTCGCTCTCGGCATTCTGCGGTGCGCACCACGCCGAGCTCGGAGAAATGATCGCGCGCTACAACGCCGAGCATGGCTCGAGCGTGCATTACATCGACTCGAACGGCTGGATCTCCCCCGAGCCGCTCCACCCTCTGCGCGACGGTCACACCACGGTCGCCTCGCACCTGATCCCGCGCCTTGCCGAAATTCTCGCGGCAAAAAAATAAGACCCCCGACAGCGAGGGTCTTGCGGTCCCCAAAACGCCGAAAGGGGCAATGAAATGAAAGCCTTTATCTACACGGGTGGCACGGTCCACCCCTCCTATATCACCGAGCGACCCGAGGCGGGCGACCTCATCCTCGCCGCCGATTCGGGCTACTCCAACGCGCTCTCGCTTGGGGTTGAACCGCAGATTCTGCTGGGCGACCTCGATTCGCTCGCCCGCGACGTGCAGATTCCCGACGGGATCGAGCTGATCCGCGTGCCTGCCGAAAAGGATGACACCGACACCCAGCTCGCCGTTCGCACCGCCCTTGAGCGCGGAGCCACCGAGCTCGTGATCATCGGGGGGCTTGAGGGTCGACTCGATCACACCCTCTCCTCAATCGCCATCCTCGAATACCTCGACAAAAACCATATCCACGCGCTCATGACCAGCGGCAAAAACCGCGTTCGATTCCTGCGCAACAACAGCACCCTCATCGCGCGCGGTGCGCATCGCTATCTCTCGCTCATCGCCGCCGACCCCGTTGTCAAGGGCGTCACCCTTGAGGGCTGCAAATATCCGCTGAAAAAAGCACGCATCTCGCGGCTCTTTCAGTTCACCGTCTCCAATGAGATCACAGGCAACTGCGCCTTCCTCGACGTCCGCCGCGGCGGCGTCTGGATCATCGAAAGCGTAGATTGAGGGGAATTTTGATTTGCAGGGGGAGGGGAGAAAAACTTTTGCAAAAGTTTTTCTCCCCTCCCC
>CAJKPX010000089.1 GCA_905201895.1 uncultured Eubacteriales bacterium
CGGGGAGGGAGGAAACTTTTTTCAAAAAGTTTCCTCCCTCCCCGCAAACAAAACCAATCATTTCAATCTCTCAATCAGGTTTTGGGCATAGAGCGAGAAGCCGAGATCGTTGGGATGGAGGTAGGCATCGGCAAAGAGCGAGGGGATGGGGGGCACGAGCTCGAGTCCGTCGACGTGGGTAAGTCCGCGCTGCTTGATCTGCTCGATCAGGGTCGCGCGGCAGTCGGGGAAGGAGCCCATTGCCTTGCCGTCGCGGTGACCGCGCCAGATGGGCGAGAGGACCACGATCCGCTTGCCGATGAAAAGAGCGGTGAGACGGTCGAGAAAGGCGGCGACGTGCGTGCGGAATTCATCGAGCGTTTTGTAGTGTCCGAAATCGTTGGTGCCGTAGGCAACCAGAACGAGGTCGGGGTCATAGGAGAGACTATCGAGGGTGGTCTCATGGAAATAGGCACCGCCGATGCCTTGGATCACCGAGTCGGCGTCAAGGGCAAGGGAGACCCGATAGGCATAGGAGAGCGAGTCGAAGGTTGCATCCCAGCCTTGCGTGATCGAATCGCCAAGAAACAGGATTTTGCGGGCATGTGCGTGCGGGCGCAGAAGTGTGCCGCCCTCAAGCGAGACCGAGCGCAGGATTCCAACGCTGTGGCTCGGCAGGCAGAGCGTGACGCGCACCTCATCCAGCGGCTCTCCCAGCGGATCGCAGAGCGGCGCGGTAAAAACGTCCCCTGCCTGTTCGGCAACGAATTTCTCACGAAGGAGCCCGTTGATCAAAAGCTCGTATTTTCCCTTGCCGCCCACCGTGAAGGTCAGTTCTTTGGCGTCGGTGTGAAAGTCAAGACGCACGCCCGTGGTTGTCTCGGCGCGCTCGCCCAGCCCGCGGTTCAGTGCGCTCCACGCGTCAACCTGCTTTTGGGTGCATTTGTGAAAATGAATACCGTCGGATTCTGCCTCGGTGCAAAGCGAGCCAACCGTCACCTCTTTGATCTGCTGCAGCGTGAGACTCATTACTGTAAAATCCTCCTGTGTGAAAATTGTTGTTGACCTTATTATACGCCTGCGTGCAGAAAAAGTCAAGGAAAACCTGCAAGGAGGAAAAACAAAACGGAGATCCAACCCGTTGTGTGCGGGAGAATCTCCGTTTTCTTGTTCGGTCAATCTGCGTGATCGGCAGGAGCGCTCAATGCCTCCTTGCGGTAGGCTCTGGGCGAGACACCGTAGGTGCGGCGAAAGAGCGTGAAGAAATAGTTTTCATGCCCGTAGCCCACGTTTGCCGAAATTTCGCTGATCGGCAGATTGGTGTATTTGAGCAGCATGCACGCCACCGCGAGACGCTTGCGGTTGACCAGCTCGGAGAGCGAGCAATGGTAGGCGCGGCGGATGATGCGCGAGATCTGCTTGGTGCAGAGGTAGAGCTCTGCCGAGAGATCTGCGAGCGTGATGCTCTCGTTGTAGTGGTTTGAAATGTAGGTTTCAACCGTGTTGATATAGGTGCCGAATTTTTCGGTGCTCGGCTCGGCGTCGCTCACCTGCGGCGTGATGCGCGAGAGAATCTCGAAAAAGAGCAGCGAGAGGAGATTGCGGTTTACCTCTGCGGGGATATCCTCCCGAAAGCACTCAAACAGATGCGAGGTGTAAAAGCGTTCGTCGGCATTGAGTTGGAGCGTGGTGATGTGCTCGGTCAGCGCGGACCGCACCGCCTCGTAGCGCGCGTTTGGCATTTTTGCAGGCGGCTCAAGCGTGAAATACATGCAGCAGCCATCCGCCCCCTCGAGCACGGTGTAGTGGTTGGTGAAGGGGGGGATGATCACGAGCCCGCTCGCGCAGTTGAGCGTTTCGTTCTCGGTCATGATGCTGATCTCTCCGTCGGTGACGATGAAGATTTCAAAGGTGGAATGCTGATGTGCGCTCTCCAGCCGTGCCATCGACCAACGTGAGCCGTAAACGCCGTTGATCGAGAACGCCTGATCGAAGAGTGCAGCCGAGAGGCGCAGGTCGCCCAGATCGAGCTTACACAAAAACTCCTTCATAGCGTTGCGTTATCCGAGCAGGGGCAGGATTTCGTCTCTGACGTATGCCTTCTGCTCGTCGTTGAGCGTGGAGAAGGGAGGACGCACGTGACCAACGGGCAGACCCTGTTGGGTGAGGATTTCCTTGGTTGCCTCCATCACGCCAACCTTCACCATCTTTGCAATGATATTGCTTGCCTCAAACTGCACCTTCTGTGCCTCGGCGATCTTACCCTCGCGGAACAGGTTGTAGATGCGGATGTACTTGTCTGCCATGAAGTTATAGGTGCTGCCGATGGCGCCGTCGGCACCCATAGAAAGGCCTGCAACGAACATTTCGTCAAAGCCGTTATACATCACCTTGTCGGGGAACACGCGCTTGAACTGCTGGAGCGCGAAATAATCGTTTGCGGTGTGCTTGATGCCGATGAAGCGATCGTCGGAGAGAAACTCGCCGATCTGGTCCAGGCTCATGCTCACGCCCGAGTAGAGCGGAATGTTATAGATAATCATGGGAACGTTGACCGAGTTGACGATGTCGAAATAGTATTTCTTCACCTGCGCGAAGGAGAACTTGTAGTAGAAGGGTGCGAGCGAGGAGATGGCGTCATAGCCGCATTCCTCGGCATACTTTGCGAATTCGATCGCTTTTTTTGTGGAGATCGCACCGATCTGCGCGATCAGGCGCACTCTGCCGCGGTTTGCCTCTGCAACCGTTTTGTAGACCAGCTTGCGCTCCTCATCGTCGAGCAGAAATGCCTCTCCCGTGCTTCCGCTGACGTAGAAGCCGTCCACGCCCTCGCTGATGTTGCGCTCAACGAGGTCGGCGAGAACCTTGGTGTTCACGCGGTCATTTTCGTCAAAGGGGGTAATCAGGGCGGGGTAAATGCCGCCAAATTTTTCTTTCGGTGTCATGGTAAT
Source organism: uncultured Eubacteriales bacterium (assembly GCA_905201895.1). Taxonomy (GTDB): domain Bacteria; phylum Bacillota; class Clostridia; order Oscillospirales; family CAG-272; genus UMGS1865. The sequence goes on from CAJKPX010000089.1 coordinate 2,931, forward strand.
TGCTCCTTTTCTGATAAAATTATCTTCATAAGACATTATAATACAAAAATCTCTCGGTTTCAATACAGAAAACGGACATTTTTTGAAAAAATGTCCCAATATTGTATTGAAATTTGCGGACAAAGACCTTATAATATAGTTAACCGTTCAGAAAAAGGAGAAAAAAGATCATGAACGTAACGTTAACGCATCAATTTCCGCCCACCGCAGGGAACCCCCGAAACAGCGAGGGTGCATTCATCCGCGGCAAGCGGGGAGAGATTTTGTTTGCATACAGTCGCTATCACGGAGAGAGCAATCACGATCACGCCTCGTGCGACATTGCACTGACCGTTTCATGGGACGAGGGCAAAAGCTGGGGCGAGCCGCGCATCATTGCCCATGCCGCAGAATTTGGTGTAGAGAATATCATGAGCGTATCGGCACTCAAGCAGCAGAATGGGGATATTGCCTTCTACTATCTGATCAAGGAGCATGACCTTACCACCACACTCGGCAGGTCGGTGTCAAGCGACGGAGTGACCTATCGCAACGAGCGCTGCCGTGCCGATTTTCCGCCCTACTACTACGTGATCAACAACGATCGCCTCGTGCGTCTGCAAAACGGGCGCATCCTTGCGCCCGCTGCCTACATCACGGCGGAGGAGTGCCGTGCCGACCTGCGCGTGCCCTACGTCACCACGCTTCTGATCTCGGATGACGACGGTGCAAGCTTTTATAAGGCGGAGTTCGATTTTACCACCACCGATAAGCAGAACTCGCGCTACGGTCTGCAGGAGCCCGGTGTGCTCGAGCATTCCGACGGCTCGCTCTATCTCTGGATGCGCACCAACTACTATTGCCAATATGAGTGTGAGTCGGAGGGAGACGTCAACGCCTTTACCACGCCCCACGCAAGTGGCTTCACCTCGCCACCCTCGCCCATGCAGGTCAAGGCGTTCGACGGCGTGCTCTACGCGATCTACAATCCCATCCCTCGCTACAACGGCCGCGTGAGTGCCGCAGGCACCTGGGACCGCACGCCCATCGTGATCCGCAAGAGCACCGACGGCGGCGAGACCTACGGTCCGCTCAACGTCATCGAGGACGATCCCACGCGTGGCTATTGCTATCCTTCTGTGTTCCAAACGAATGACGGGCATCTCCTGCTCGCCTACTGCCGCGGAGACGATGCCGACGGCAACACGCTCTGCCGCCTCGGAATTGCGCGCGTTGAGATTGCGTCGATCGAATAAGAACGAAAAGGGGCTGCGCCAATGGCGCAGCCCCTTCGCAAAAAAGCCGACGGTAGGCTTTTTTGACGCGCGTTATTTGCGTTTTTTGTGGATTCGATCCTGCACATCAGAGCCCGTAAAAGGAGAGCGGTGCGTATTTTGTGCTTCCCTCGTAGTGGCGCGAGCGCATGCCGGGGTGCCCCGAGGTGGCGGATTCGATCAGCTTTTTGGTCAGATCGGGGACCTCGTCCGAGGCAAGCGCGTCCTCGATCGGCATCCACAAAACCTCGCTGTTTTCGTCACCGTCCGAGGTTGCCTCGCCGTCGACGTAGTCGGCGCGAAAAACAACGTACCAATCATGCATATTAAAGCGGATGCCGATGATCTCGCGCGGCTCGACGGTGATATGCGTCTCCTCCATCATTTCGCGTCGGAGTGCGTCCTGCGGTGTTTCTCCCTGCTGCAGGTAACCGCCCGGCACGATCAGCTTGCCGCGCCCTGCTCCGTAGGTGTGTCGTGCCAGCAGCACGCGCCCCTCGCGGATCACCACACCTGCCACACTCTGTCCCCAATTTGTGTTATCGTGCTCCATGCAATCATCCTCCCATGCTTTGCTTTCACGGAGTAGTATACCATACCGACCTGAAAAAGTCAACGCACAAGTTTGCGAAAAGGAATTGATATTTTGCCGAAAATATGGTACAATAATAGGCGTTAAAGAAGCTTGGAGGTAGACTATGAAGAAAAGAACGCAAACCGATTTCAAGAAGGTATCCAAAAGCGTGCTGCTCACAGTGCTGGGCACGTTGATTTTGGCGTTTGGCACGTCGGTGTTTCTCTTGCCGTTTGATCTGGTTATCGGCGGCATGTCGGGCATTGCGGTGGTGCTTGACGCACTGATCCCGATTGAAGCGATCACGGTGGATATGATCCTCACGGTGCTCACATGGGTGCTCTTCTTTTTGGGGCTGATTATCCTCGGCAAGAGCTTTGCGCTCAAAACACTGATTTCCACGGTGGTATATCCGATCGGAGTGTCGATTTTTATGCGTTTGGCGCAGCCCGACGTGTTCGGTGGGCTGTTTTGCATGACCGCAAGCGAGCATACCGAGCTGGCGCTCATTATTTCGGCGGCGGCGGGCGGTGCCTTTGTGGGGGCGGGATGTGCCGTCACCTTTATGGGCGGCGGCTCAACGGGAGGAACCGATGTGATTGCCTTTACGCTCTGTCGCATTTTCAAGCGACTCAAAAGCTCGTTTTCGATCTTTCTCGTGGATGCGGGTGTGATCGTGCTCGGCATTTTCGTAATCCGCGATTTTCCGCTCTCGCTGTTGGGAATTCTCTCGGCAATGATCACGGCAACCGTGATTGATAAGGTATTCCTCGGCAGCTCGGCGGCGCTTGTGGCGCAGGTGATCACCGATTGCCCCGAGGAGGTCACCAAGGGCGTGATCGAGCGGCTTGACCGCACCACAACGCTCTTTGAGGTGCGAGGTGGGTATAGCGGCGAGATGCGTCAAATGGTGATGGTGAGCTTCACCATGCGTCAGTACGCGCTGCTCATGAGCGTGATCAACGCCGCCGACCCCGACGCTTTTGTTACCATCCACCGCGCCTATGAGATCAACGGCGAGGGCTGGAGTAAATAAAAAGACCACATACATGCAAAGGAGACCCCTATGAGAACCTACAATGAGAAAATGGACGGCAGTCGCATTCTGCTCGGTGCACACCGAGGAGATCGTCTGCATTATCCCGAAAATACCATGCTCGCCTTTCGCGCGGCGGCGGAAATGGGCTGTGACGCGATCGAGACCGACGTGCGCATGACGCGTGACGGTCATCTTGTCCTGATCCACGATCGCGACGTGGTGCGCACCACCAATGGACAGGGCTTTGTGGATGAAATGACGCTTGAGGAAATCCGCGCGCTCGACGCGGGCGGTTGGAAGGACCCCCGCTTTGCGGGCGAGCGGATCCCCACGGTGGAGGAATTTCTCGAATACGTGAGCGGAACCGACCTGCTGATTAACTGGGAGCTCAAGGAGTATCCGCGCGATCTGGGCGAGGAGAGAGCCTACGCCACGGTGGACGCGCTGGTTGCACTGATCGACAAATACAACATGGCGTCGCGCAGCCTGATGAACTCCTTTTCGGAGAAGCTGCTCGAGTACGTCGACCGAAAATGGCCGCACCGCTTTGCGATCCACGGCTACATCCACTATAAAAATCCCAAGGATTTTGCCACCCGTCCGCTCGAGGAATTTCTCGATTGGGCGGCGATCTGGAACAAGGACGAGGCGCATCCCGCAGGCTATGCCGAGGACTATGCCCACGCCATTGAGAACAAACTTCTGTGCTGCATTCTCGTGCCCGACACCGACGCCGACTACCGCCGCGCGCTCGATCTCGGCTGC
>CAJKPX010000090.1 GCA_905201895.1 uncultured Eubacteriales bacterium
GAAATGCCCCAAGGGGGCTTGTGCAAGCCACCAGCACGGCTGGTGGTCATGACTTATCAAATCATTCTTCTTTTGCAGCCTCGAAAGACTCCGAGGCTTCGGGCTTGCCGTCAAGAACCAGCTGCAGGATGCGCAGCGATGCATCGGGCTTTGCGCAGAGCTCCTGGCAAACGCGCATCTGTTCGCGTCGCGTTGGATTTTCGGCAAGCAGCTTGCCACAGGAGATTTGACGCTTGAGATTTTTTCCGGGGAGGGAAAGCCCGTTTTCGGTGAAGAAATGGAAGTTATCGGTCTCGCATCCGGGAATCGGTGCGGTGTGAACAGTGGGAGTTTTGGTCACGAGTGCCTCGGTGGAGGTGAGCCCGCCGGGCTTGGTGTAGAGCACGTCACACGCCGCCATGTATTGCGGGATTTCGGTGGTGAAGCCAACGATGTGCACGTTTGGCATATCGGCAAAATCCTTTTCGAGCGCGCTGCGAAGGGCATCGTTTTTGCCGCAGATCACTGCCATTTCGGCGTCTCCAATTTCCTTATAGAGTTGATTGGTAAAGGAGCGCAGGTGTCCCGCACCCATGCTGCCTCCCATAATCAGATAAAGGCTCTTGTCGAGCGGAATATTGAGGTGTTCGCGCGCCTCCTCGCGACGGATGTTGTGCAAAAAACGGAGGCTGATCGGAATTCCGAAGGAGCGAAGCTTGTGTGCGGGAATTCCGCGTTTGATGAACATGGGCTCAACCTGCTCGTTTGCGAGGACGAAATAATCGCACTCGGTTGCCTCCTCCATAAAGGGGTAGCAGGTGTAGTCGGTAGCAACGAAGATCGAGAGGGGCACATCAAAGCCCTTCTTTTTGAGGTAGGTAACAGCGATTGCGGGGAAAACGTGCGTCATCACGATCGCATCGAAGTGCTCCTTTTCCAAAAGCTCGCGCAGATTGCGCGCCACTCGTGCGCACGCCCAATAGATGGGGGAGTGCCCGTGGTGGAGAAAGCGGCTGAAGGAGAGCCCCATATTGTAAACCGCGCCAAAGAGGAGCGGCGCGTGCTGTGCAACCCGCACGTAGGAATTATTGATCGCATCGCTTGCCTTGTTGCTGGTCAAACCGAAAAAATCGTGAAAACGGGCACGGTGTCCCTCGTGCTCAATCCGTTCTAAAATTGCTTTTGCCGCGGCATTGTGACCCTCGCCCGCCTTACAGGACAGAATCAAAATGTTTTTCATGTAAGAACAAGCCTCCTTTTTTCACGTAAGATCGCAATTTGGAACCTCCCTTATTTTATCATAAAACAATTCGTTTGTCAACAGAAAAAAGAAAAGGCAGGAGCAGGGGATATTTGGGAAACTTCAGGGCGGCTTTTTCTTGACTTTTTGGCGCGGGTATGGTATACTGTTACCAACAAAGCACAACGGAGGTGCGCATATGAAAATCGAGCTGATCCCCGAGGGAGGGAAGCTTTACAAGGTCAATTTGCACTGCCACACCACGATCTCGGACGGAAAGCAGACCCCCGAGGAGGTGAAGGCGACCTACATGGCACTCGGCTATTCGGCGGTTTGTTACACTGACCACGAGGTTTTGGTGGATCAAAGCGCGCTTTGCGACGAGCATTTCGTTGCTCTGCACGGCTATGAGGTTGCCATCAAGCGAGAGCTGGACAAGCATACGGGGTATTTTATGCCCGTTTATCACCTCAACATCATTGCAAAGCGGCAGGATAATCTCACCATTCCCTGCTATTTCAAAAGCAACCCCTCGATGGCAGGCAATGCAGGGAAGCTGCGCGATGCGATGAAATACAGCAGCACGATCGAAACCACGGTGTATGACAAGGCGTGGATCAACGAATACGTGCGCCAGGTCTCGCGTGAGGGCTTTCTTGTTACCTACAATCACCCGCAGTGGTCGCTCCAGAGCGGTGCGGATTTTCTCGGCCTTGATGCGCTCCACGCGGTTGAGGTAATCAACGGCGGATGCGCGGTTGCACTCAATGACAACACCTCGATCCACTACGAGCAGATGCTCCGCTATGGCATGCGCGTGGTCCCTGTCGGAGGGGACGATAACCACGGGCTCAACGGCGTGGGACTTGGATGGACGATGATCAAGGCGCCCGCACTCACTTATGACGCACTGATCGAGGGCTACGAAAAGGGGCATTGCTTTGCCTCCGAGGGACCCGACTTTTTGAGCATTGTGATTGAGGACGGCAAGATCCGCGTGAAAACCTCGCCCGTGTTCCGCATTTCACTTCTTTCCGAGGGGCGCTACGCCCGTTCTGCAGACTCGAAGGAATGCAATCTCACAGAGGCAACCTTTGATTATTGCCCCGAGCTGTTCGGTCGCTACTTCCGCTTTGAGCTGCGCGACGCCAAGGGCTACCGCGCCTATTCCAACGCATACTATCCCGCCGAGCTTTGATGCGGAAAAACGTAATAAAAAAGTGAGCCGCCCTCGACCGAGGGCGGCTCGCCTTTTGAAGAATGACAATTCGTTTTGTAGGGGAGACCATTGGTCGCCCGCGGGCGTTCGATGAACGCCCCCACAAGCAAATTTTTTATGATGTCTGATCCGATTGCGCCATTTTTCGTCTGCGTCTGACGGGGAAGGGAATCTGCGCCAGCACGATTGCGCCGAATACCAGCACGCATCCAAGCAGCTCCTTTGGAGCGAGGGTATTTCCCGAGATCACCCATCCGCCGAGTGCGGCAAACACGCTCTCCAGACTCATGGCGAGAGATGCAACCGTCGGCTCGGCATATTTTTGACCTACGATCTGGAGCGTGTAGCCGATTCCCGTGGAAACGATGCCCATGTAGCAGAGGTAGGGAAGAGCAGCGGGGAGCGCCGAGATCGCAAAATCCTCAAAGATCAGCGAGAGGACGAGCGAAAGGATCGCGCACACGGCAAATTGGAGCGTGGAGAGCAGAATGCCGTCCACCAGGATGCCCACGCGGTCGATCACAAGAATGTGGAAGCTGAAGCTCAAAGCGCAAAGCAGAACAAAGGCGTCTCCGAGGTAAAAGCCCGCGAGTCCGTCGGAAAGACAGAGCAGATAGATGCCTGCAACGGCGGGCAGAAGTGCAAGCCACACCGAAAGGCTCGGGCGCTTGCCCAGGATCGTTGCCAGGATCGGAACGAGCAGCACGTAGAGCGAGGTCAAAAATCCGCCGCGCGCCTCGGCGGCAGTTCCCTCGGGATAAAAGACCAGCCCGAACTGTTGGAGATTGACGCTTACGGTCAGCAAGATTCCGCAGACCACGCCAACAAGGAGCGCCTTGCGTCTTTCTGCCCGATCAACGGGCAGGATCGGTTGCTTTGTTTTGGCGCGGCGCAAAAGGAGCAGACCGCAAAGAAAGAGCACGCCGATGAGTGAGCGGAGTGCGTTGAGCATAAAGGGGGGCACGCGGTCGGCGAGAATGTTCTGCACCACAAAGGCGCATCCCCATATCATCGAGGCAAAGCCGAGGATCAGGCTGCCGCGCAGGTTATGAAATTGCTTGGACATGGCCGTCCTCCTTTACATTTAGGTTAGTCAAGAAAAGAACAAGAGTGCCGCACGGATGCACGGCACTCTCCTTCCGGCAAGCCAAGATTACTTGTACTTGCGCTTTCTGGCTGCTTCAGACTTTTTCTTGCGTTTCACGCTCGGCTTCTCATAGTGTTCTCTCTTGCGAAGCTCGGTGAGGACGCCGGAACGGGCGGTTGCGCGCTTAAAGCGACGAAGAGCGCTGTCCAGAGACTCGCCTTCCTTGACTCTGATTTCTGCCATCTAATATCCCTCCCCTCAGCTCGGTAAACAAGAGATAATATGTGGGAGACTCTCCCAAAACAAAATTATCTTTTCAAATTATACACGATTTTATCCTTTTTGTCAAGTCCTTTTTCGTTTTTTCTCAAATTTTTTTCTTCATTTGGTTTGTTGACCCAAAAACGTCTGCTGCGCAGATTCAACCAAACCGAAAAAAGCATTCAAAAAGCTTCTCCTTTTCTACAATTTTTGGAAAAAGTGAATATCTTTTGTTTATATTGATGAAAATTTAAGGAATATATTGACATAAAACGAAGATTATGCTATAATCAATCTTGAAGGCAATACCCAATCAATCCCAAAGGAGGTTCTCTTATGAAAAAAATGATGAAATCCGTTCTTTGTTCGGTCCTGCTCCTTTCTCTGCTCATGGGCATGCTCGTTGGCTGTAAGGTCACGTGGGCGGAAAAGCTCAACCGCATGGATGAAACCGAGCGCGTTAGGACGTTGGGGGATCTGGCTGCTGAGAAGCTGGATGCGTCTGATTCCTACACCGTGGATCTCGAAATGGAGCTCAAATTCGTGTATCAGGGAGTTGACATGGATGTCGATGCGGAAAGCGAAATGCGCTACACGGGCCTTTTGGGCGAGTCGCCTGCTTATCGCCTTTCCGGTACCACTCATATGGAGGCGATGGAGGGCATGATCAACACTACCACAAGGCAGGAGGAGGGCTACCAGAACGGCAAGATGTACCGCTCCTACCGTGAGGGGGATACCAAGCAAAAGCTCTGGTCTCCGATCAGCTGGGAGGATTATTCGGCATATCAGGAGTCCAAATCCGAAAGTGATATTGAATTCGATTTTCAGCCCGAGGACTGCACCGACATCACCTGCTTGCAGGAGGAGGACGGAAGCTGGTCGGCAAGCCTGAAGATCACCACCGAGGACGGTATGAAGGGCTTTTTGGAAATGATCGCGGATTTCGAGGAGATGCTCGGCAACGATTGCGAGGTCGCGGCGGTTGTTTTCGCTTTTCAAACCAACGAGAGCTTCTATCTCACCAATTTTACCATCGAATTTGAGTTTGCAGCCAAGGATAAGGACAGCAAAGCCGACCTGCCCGAGCTGAAGATCGAGGCAGACGTCAGCGATTACGGCACCACCGAGCTCGAGGAGATCAAATTTGACGGTTACACCGAGGTGGTCGACCTGCGCGTGCTGGATATCCCTGCCGAAACGATCAGAGATTTCACCATGGGCGAGGAGGGCGTGCTGGAGTTCAGTTTGGATCAGTGCATCCGCTATGCAGGGCAGAAGCAGGAGAATTCCGAAATCGACCGCATTTCCTTTACCGATAAGGATGGAAAGTATACCTTCCGCGTGGAGGCAAAGCAGGACGACTACGATGTCTTCCTGACCTATGCCGATGGCAAGCGCAAAACCGTTGTGATGCAGGGCTCCGAGAAGCTCGACGAGGACAAGGACGATTGCACCGACGAGGAGGCAAGGGCGTTTATCAACGGGCTTGTGACGCAATCGGGCTTTGATCCCAATCTGATTACGGATATTGAGCTGAAGAAGGGCGAGGATAACGTTTATATCTTCCACATGCAGCCCGAAAAGAACGCGCTTCTGGCGCAGATGATGGAGTCGGCAGGCTCGGATGAGCTGGGCGCGACGCGCAATGTCAACTACACCGCCACCATTGTGGACGGCAAGCTGCTCAAGCTGGAATTCCTCATTGATGCAAACATCAAAACCGAGGAAGGCATGCTCTACGTGGACCTCAAGATCGTCTACGATTACACGGTAAAATAATTACGTCAATTATGAAAAATAAGAGATGCGCCCAACGCGAAAGTCGCGTTGGGCGCATCTTTTTTGTTGATACGTAGGGATGTTATATGCTTTCTGCGTCTCACGCCTCGCGCAGACGCGCAAAAATTGCGGTGATTGCATCGAGTGACTCTGCCGTCATGATCTCGCCCCTTGCCGCCGCCGCACCGCGCACGCCGTGCAGATACCACGCCATGTGCTTGCGCGATTCGGCAATGCCCACGCGCTCGCCCTTGAGCTTCACCAACGACTCCGCGTGCTCCAGCGCAACCGCCAGGCGCTCCTCGAGCGTGGGGGGGGTGTAGGGAAGCCCCGAGAGGGCATGGCGGATCTCGGAGAAGATCCAGGGGTTGCCCTGCGCGCCGCGTGCGATCATCACGCCGTCGCAGCCTGTTTGTGCCAGCATCCGGAGCGCGTCGTCCGCCGAAAAAATATCTCCGTTTCCAACCACGGGGATCGAAACCGCCTCTTTGACTGCACGAATCACCGACCAATCGGCGCTCGGTGCATACATCTGCTCACGCGTGCGTCCGTGCACGCAGATCATTGCGGCACCTGCGTCCTCCAGCCGCCTTGCCATTTCCACGGCGTTGATGTGCTCGGCGTCCCATCCCGCGCGGATTTTGACCGTGACGGGGAGCTTGACCGCCGCCACCATCGCGCGCACGATACTTGCCGCCAGAACGGGGTTCTTCATCAGCGCCGAGCCCTCGCCGTTGCCAACGATCTTTGCCATCGGGCAGCCCATGTTGACGTCGATCGCCGCGGGCGGGATTTCTCCGCACGCGCCGCGGTATTCTCCCGACTCAAGCAGCGCCGCC
>CAJKPX010000091.1 GCA_905201895.1 uncultured Eubacteriales bacterium
CCATATCTTGAGTCAAAAGACGTCCCCTTGACATCTTGATACACCTTCGGGAAAGTTTTTGAAGGGGTACAGGGGAAACTTTTTTCAAAAAGTTTCCCCTGTCAAAAACAAAATATCATAAATCTTACGCTAACGAAGCTTTTACTCAAGAAGTTCCCCCTGCATAAATCTTATCTCTCTCTTTTCTCAATCATACTCATCAGCGTTTCCTCGTCGATGACGGGGACGCCGAGCGATTGCGCCTTGGTGAGCTTGGAGCCTGCCGCCTCTCCCGCGACCACGTAGGAGGTCTTGGAGGAAACCGAGCCCGACACCTTTCCGCCCGCCGCCTTGATCCTGGCGGCTGCTTCGTCGCGCGTCATGGTGGGAAGCGTGCCCGTGAGCACAAAGGTGAGCCCCTTGAAAAGATCGTCGGTCTCCTTTGCGGTCGCCTCGGTGAGAAGCCCCGCAGCGGCGAGACGCTCGCAAAGCTCCACGTTTTGCGGATGCGAGAAGAAATTGACCACGCAATCTGCCGTGATCTGTCCGAAATCGGGGAGGGAGCAGAGCCCCTCCGCGGTGGCGGCACGGCAGGCGTCCAGCGTGCGGAAGCGTGCCGCAAGAGCAGCAGCAGCCACCTCGCCCACGTTGCGGATGCCGAGCGCGTAGATCAGGCGCTCCAGCCCCGCGCTCTTGGAGCGCTCAATCGCCTCGATCAGATTCTGCGCCGATTTTTCACCCATGCGCTCCATCCCCGCAATCTGCTCGGCACGGAGCGAATAGAGATCCGCCGCATCGGTAATCAGGTTGTTTTTCAGAAGCGCATCCACGATCTGCGGTCCGAGTCCGTCGATGTTCATGGCATCCTTGGATGCAAAATGCTCGATCCCACGCGAGAGCTGTGCGGGGCATTTGCTATTGGTGCAGCGCGTTGCCGCGCCCTCGTCGGCATCGTAGAACACGGGCTCTCCGCAGGAGGGACAATGCGTGGGCATGAAAAACTCGCGCGCATTGCCAGAACGGAGCTCGGGATGCGACCTGACCACCTCGGGGATGATGTCGCCCGCCTTTTGCACCGTGACAATATCCCCGATGTGAATATCGCGCTCGCGGATGAATTCGAGATTATGCAGCGTTGCACGCGAAACCGTGGTACCTGCCAGACGAACGGGCGCGAGCACCGCCGTGGGGGTCAGCACACCCGTGCGCCCCACCGCAACCGTGACATCCTCGAGTCGGGTTTGCTTTTGCTCGGGCGGGAACTTGTACGCCACCGCCCATTTTGGGGTGTTGGTGCCCTCGCCGAGTCGGACGCGATCGGAAAGTTTGTCAATTTTCACAACAATTCCGTCAATGTCGTAGGCAAGCGAATCGCGCAGCTCGCCCACGTGCTCAATGTGGCGAACGATCTCCTCGCCGCTGTTGGTGCAGATGCGGTTTTCCAACACGTGGAAGCCGAGCTCTGCCAGGCGATCGAGCGTTTCGGCGTGCGTTTTGGGGGCACGCCCGTCGGTATAGAGGCTTCCCTCCTGGAAATTAAACACGAAAATATCGAGCGCGCGCTCTGCCGCAACCTTGGGATCAAGCTGACGGAGCGAGCCCGCCGCCGCATTTCGCGGATTGGCAAGCAGGCTCTGCCCTGCCGCCTCGCGTGCCGCATTGAGTCGCTCAAACACACGGCGCGGCATGTAGACCTCACCGCGCACCGTGAGCGAGAGAGGCTCAGGGAGCTTCATGGGGATCGAGAATACCGTGCGCAGATTTTGCGTCACGTCCTCGCCAACAAAGCCGTCTCCACGCGTAGCTCCCTGCACGAAAACGCCGTCCACGTAGCGCAAAGAGACCGAAAGACCGTCGATCTTGGGCTCCACCGAATAGTACGGCGCCTCGCCCATCTGCCCCTCCACGCGCGCAACAAAATCGAGCAGCTCCTCGTAGGAAAAAACGTCGGAGAGCGAATTCATCTGCACCGTGTGGGTCACCTTTTCAAATTTATCAAGCGGCTTGCCGCCCACACGTTGGGTCGGCGAGGCAGGGTCATAGAGCTCGGGATGCTCCGCCTCAAGCGCGAGCAGCTCGGCATACATGCGGTCATATTCATAGTCCGAAATCTCGGGATCGTCGTCCACGTAGTAGCGCTTTGCGTGATAGAGCAGCTTTGCGCGCAGCTTGCGGATCCGTTCGGCAATTTCCATATTTGCGTCTCCTTTTTTCGGTGGCGTGGCAAATGCTTCGCCAAGGATTGGAAAGCGCAGACCCCCTGAAAGGTCCGCGCACACTCTCTTATTATTATACCAAAAAAATTTTGATCTGTCAATCACCCTCCCCTACTTTTTTTCGTTTTTCTTCGTCAAAAAGCACAAGCATTCTGTCAATACGGAAAAATTTGTTGTGGTATCTTTACACGCCTGCGAAAATATGCTATAATAAGAGTGCGGAACAGAACCGCAAGACTTTGCCCACGTGGGCATGAAAGGAAGGTACCCTATATGAAGATCACCGTTGTTGGCAGACAGATGAACGTTTACGACGACATGAAAGCACTCATCGAGAAAAAGATGAAGAAGCTGGATAAGTTTTTTAGCGGCGAGGGGGACGCGACCGTCACCTTGAGCTGTAAGCATAATGAGAGAAACATTGAGATCACGATCTCGGCATCGGGCACCCTCTTCCGCAGCGAGGTGGGCGCCGAGAGCTTCCGCGATGCACTCGACGCTGCGGTTTCCAACATTGAGCGTCAGATCCGCAAGAACAAAACGCGCCTGGCACGCCGCCTGCGCGAGGGCGTATTTATCCCGCCCGCTCCCGACGAATTCGACGACATCGCCGCAGACGAGGAGGAGATCATCCGCACCAAAACCTATTCCACCAAGCCCATGTCGCCCGAGGAGGCGATCCTGCAGATGAATCTGCTCGGGCATCAGTTCTTCGTTTTCACCGATGACCAGAGCGGAGCGGTCTGCGTGGTCTACACCCGCCGCGACGGCGCATACGGTTTGATCGTTCCAGAGGCGGAATAACACAGAAACACAGGTCCCCGTACCACAGCCTGTCACCCCCCGCATTTTGCGGGGGGTGACAGGGATTTTATCGGCAAAAAAGAAAGGAGAACACAAAGCCATGAAGAAAACACTCACCGTCCTACTCACCCTCTCGCTCCTTTTGTCCCTGCTCGCCTCCTGTACCACGCCCGATGCACCGCCGCAGGGCGACGGAACAGGCGAAGGTGACACAACCGAGCAGAGCACCGAAGCGCAAACCGATTCGTTCTTCACCCCTACGGAGTGGTCGCCGGAGGTCAAAGAATTTTGGGATACTCTGCTCGCAGGAGAGGCAACAATGCCCGAAAAGGTGACCGCCACCGACTATTGGTCGCTTTCCTCCCAATTTCCGAAGGGTGAGGACGTCACCGACACCGAGCAAATTGCGGCAATTCTCGATGCGATCAAGGCATGCGACGCCTACCTGACAAAGCCTGTCTCGCATCCCGATTATTTGTTCACCAATATCAGTGGAGTTTCTTGGGATACAGAGAACGGGAGCTTTCTCTTTGCCGTTGCATACACACCGCTTCCGGAAGATGGCGGCGGGTTCAAAAACGTGTATTGCTTAAGCCTATCGCTCTTGGCGCCGGCAGGAGGAATGCAGGCGTTCACCACATCCTTTGAGCTGACGAACGAGCAATATTCCACGGTCAAGCAGGCATTGAACACGGCGCTCGGAAAGAGTTGAACCAAATCCGGCAGTCACTGCATCGCACGCCGCCCCACTTCAGAGGGCGGCGTGCTTTTTTGATCGACCGATTTCTCCGCAAAGCGACCGTCTTTGTCGTTTTATGCATAAATTTCTGTATATATTCACCATTTATGCAAGACTATCTTTTTTATCAGAATTGCGGGCAAACACGAAAAACAGTTTTTTTCAACCTTATTTTATGTATAAAGGTCTTTTTGTGGGGCATAAAAAATTTTTTCGAGAAATTTCAAAAAAGGGGTTGACAAATGAATATTTATGCGTTATAATATCGGCATCGTTATTTCAAAAAACTTTTTGGAGGAAAAAATCATGAAAAAACTAATCAGCATTCTGCTTGTGGCGGTTCTGCTCGTCACCTCGGTCGCATCCTTTGCATCCTGCTCGGGCGGCGACAAGATCATCGTTCACACCAACGCATTCTTCGCCCCCTTCGAGTACTACGACGGCACCGAGATCAAGGGCGTTGACGTGGAGATCATGAATCTCGTTGGCAAGAAGATGGGCAAGGAGATCGAATTCGTAAACGTTGAGTTCTCTGCCATCATTGATAACGTCAAGGACGGCGTTGTTTGCGATGCGGGTGCCGCAGGCATCACCATCACCGACACGAGAAAAGAGAAGGTTGACTTCTCCATTCCCTACTACACCTCCGTGCAGTACGTTATCTTCGAGGCTGCAAACACCGATATCGTAACCAAAACGGTGAACGGCACCGAGTACCTCGTTTGGGAAGCGCTCGCAGGCAAGACGCTCGGCGTGCAGACCGATACCACAGGCTGGATCTACACCGACGGTGAGATCAACGCAACCGAGGAGGATGAGGCTTACGGATACGACGGCGTGCTCTACGGCACCAACACCAAGCTCAACTGCTATGACAACGCTCAGCTCGCTGCAGACGCGATCACCGCAAAGCAGATCGACGCCGTAATCATCGACGAGCTCCCTGCGCAGTTCATCGTTTCCAAGAACAGCAAGTTCAAGTGCGTTCCCCTTTACTACTCGGGCGAAACCGATGCCGACGACGCTCCCGTTGAGGAGCAGTACGCAATCTGCGTTACCAAGGGCAACAAGGAGCTGCTCGACGCCATCAACGCAGTTCTTGAGGACCTGATGAAGAAGGATGCCGACGGCATGACCCAGATCGAAAAGATGGTTATGACCCACATGGGCATGAAATAATGAAAACCGAATAAACCGACATGAAAAAGAACGATGCCTCCGGCAGAGTTCTTTTTCGTGTGTATACCCTAAATAATGAAAGCAATCAAGGAACAAAGGAATGGATTTTTTTAATAAAATTATCGAGCTTTTCTCCAGCCAGAAATACATGAGCAGTATTTTGGAGGGACTCAAAACCACGCTCATCATCTCGGTGCTCGCCGCCCTGCTCGGTTTGGTGCTCGGAACGGTGCTTGCAATCGTTTCGATCTCCCGAGATTCCAAATGGACGCGCCTGCCCAAGATACTCTGCAAGCTCTACATCACTGTGATCCGCGGCACGCCTATGGCGCTCCAGCTCTTTATCATGGCATACGTGGTGTTCGCGATCCGCGGCTTTCCGCAGATAATCACGGCAACCATTGCATTTGGTCTGAACTCCAGCGCCTACGTTGCCGAAAATATCCGCGCCGGCATCCTCTCGGTTGACATCGGGCAAACCGAGGCAGGTCGCGCGTTGGGTCTGCCCGGACACATCACCATGCAAAAAATCGTGATCCCGCAGGCGATCAAAAACGTGATCCCCGCAATCGGCAACGAGCTGATCGCCCTGATTAAGGAAACCTCGATCGTGAGCATGATCGGTATGTATGACCTGACGATGGCTGCCAAGATCATCGGAAGCGGACAAAACATGGCAAGCTACGTTGTTCCCATGACGGTAACGGCGATGTTCTATCTGGGAATCGTGTATCTGCTCACCTTTGGCATTAAAACGATAGAAAAGAGGCTCAGAGCAAGTGATAAGCGTTAAGAATATTTACAAGGATTTTGGCTCGCTCCGCGTGCTCTCCGGCGTTTCCTGCGAGATCACCGAGGGAGAGAAGGTTGTGATCATCGGGCCCTCCGGAAGCGGCAAGAGCACGCTGCTCCGTTGCATGAATCTGCTTGAGACCCCCACCTTCGGCGAGGTCTGGTTGGGCGACGGTCTGCTCACGCCTGCCGACCCCTACCTGCATTTTGACGTCATCCGCAAATCCAAAACCTACGCGCGCCTCGACGGCGATGACGAGGCAAGGATCAAGCTGATCAAAAGGGATGACCTGCTCAAGCGAAACGAGGGCAAGGAATTCAAGGTGGCACTTGCCGAGCTTGAAAAGAAAAATCAGATTGACATTAACCTCGCACGCCAGCAGATGGGCATGGTGTTCCAGCACTTCAATCTTTTTAACAACATGACCGTGCTGCAAAACATGACCCTCGCGCCGATCCAGCTCAAGCTCAAAACCAAGGAAGAGGCAGAGGCAGACGCCATGAAGCTCCTTGCCCGCATCGGGCTGGAGGACAAGGCAAACGTTTACCCCTCTACCCTCTCGGGCGGCCAGAAGCAGCGCATTGCGATCATCCGTGCGCTTGCCATGAATCCGAAGGTCATGCTCTTTGACGAGCCGACCTCGGCACTCG
>CAJKPX010000092.1 GCA_905201895.1 uncultured Eubacteriales bacterium
GCAGGGGGAGAGGGAGAACTTTTTTCAAAAAGTTCTCCCTCTCCCCCTGCAAAATAATCCTCCGTTCCTTACACTCTGAACATCATGTCGCCGTAGGTGGGGACGGGCCAGAGTCTGGAGGCGGTGAGTGTTTCCATTTCGTCGACGGCGGCGCGGAGCTCAGCCATCACGGGCAGGACGCGATCGCAATAGCAGGCGGCGCGTTCCTCGGCGTTCACCACCGAAGCGGCGGCGGTTTCGACCTCACGCAGGCGTTCAACGGCGTCATAGGCGGCGGCATTGAGCTTGGAGAGGCGGCGGAGCAGGTCGCGCTCGACCGTGCAGGTCAGATCGGGGCAGACCGCGAGCTTTTTCGCTGCGGCGTCGGCGATCTCGGCGATATAGGACTCCACGGCGGGAATATAGTCACGCGATGCCATCACGATCATGGTCAGCGCCTCGATGTTGATGATCTTGGCGTAATTTTCAAAGTAGATCTCCTCGCGCGAGCGCATTTCGGTCTCGCTCATGACTCCGAGAGAGGAGAAGAGCTTGACGTTTTTGGGCTCCATAAAGGTTCTGTACGCCTGCACCGAGGTGCGCAGATTGAGCAGGCCGCGGCGCGCTGCCTCTGCCTCCCAGTCGCTTGAATAGCCGTTTCCGTCGAACAGAATGCGGTGATGCGCGAGGAAAGTATCCTTAATCAGGTTTGCAACGGCAACGTCGAAGCTCTCTGCACGCTCAAGCGTGTCGGCGAAAATGCGCAGCGTGTCGGCAACTGCGGTGTTGAGCACCGTGTTGGGGAGCGCGATATTCTGCGACGAGCCAACCATGCGGAACTCGAATTTGTTACCCGTGAACGCAAACGGCGAGGTGCGGTTGCGGTCGGTGGTGTCCTTACGGAATACCGGAACGGTGGGGATGCCGAGGTCCATCATGGGTGCCTTGGAGCCGTGATAGGAGGTTCCCGCCATGATCGCGTGGATCACAGCCTCGAGCTCCTCGCCCACAAAGATCGAGATGATGGCAGGGGGCGCCTCGCCCGCACCGAGACGGTGATCGTTGCCCGCGTAGGCAACCGAAATGCGAAGCAGGTCCTGATAATCGTCAACCGCCTTGATAATTGCGGCGAGCATCAGGAGAAATTGCACGTTTTCTTCGGGGGTCTTGCCGGGGTCGAGCAGGTTCTTTCCGCCCGCGGTGAGTGACCAGTTGTTGTGCTTACCCGAGCCGTTGACGCCCTCGTAGGGCTTTTCGTGCAGCAGGCAGACCAGCCCGTGGCGCTCGGCGATCTTCTTCATATACTCCATGGTGAGCAGGTTCTGGTCGACTGCAATGTTCACCGTGGCGTAGATCGGAGCGAGCTCATGCTGTGCGGGAGCTGCCTCGTTGTGCTTGGTTTTTGCGTTGATGCCCATTTTCCAGAGCGCCTCGTCGAGATCGGACATGAATGCCGCGATACGGGTCTTGAGCGGACCGAAATAGTGGTCCTCAAGCTCCTGACCCTTGGGCGCAGGTGCGCCAAAGAGGGTACGTCCCGCATAAACGAGGTCCTTGCGGCGATCGTACATCGCTTTATCAATAATGAAATATTCCTGCTCGGCGCCCACCGTCACGTCAACGCGACGCGTGGAGGTGTCACCAAAGAGGCGCAAAATGCGCAACGCCTGCGTATTCAGCGCGTCCATCGAGCGGAGCAGGGGTGTTTTGGAGTCGAGCGCCTCGCCGGTGTAGGAGCAGAATGCGGTGGGAATGTAGAGCGTGCCGTCCTTCACGAATGCATAGGAGGCAGGGTCCCACGCCGTGTAGCCGCGTGCCTCAAAGGTTGCGCGCAGACCGCCCGAGGGGAAGGAGGAGGCATCGGATTCGCCGCGAATGAGCTCCTTTCCCGAAAATTCCATCACAACCTTGCAGGTTCCAACGGGGGAAATGAAGGCATCGTGCTTTTCAGCGGTCACGCCCGTGAGCGGCTGGAACCAATGGGTGTAGTGCGTGGCGCCCTTTTCCACAGCCCAGTCCTTCATTGCGTTTGCCACAACGTCGGCGATCGAGGGGTCGATGGTGCGCCCCGTTGCCATCGTTTTGGTGAGAGATTTGTAGACCTCCTTGGGAAGCCTTTCGCGCATCACGTCGTCGTTAAAGACCATTGCGCCGAAGATCTCGGAAACGTTTTTCTTCATAAGCGTAAACCGTTTATCCTTTCCGGTACTTTTCGTTTGATACCATATATTATATAACATTCCTGCTTTTTTGTCAATCCCACCGCTAAAATTTCATGATATGTGTGCAAAAAAAACGCATACGCCCTGCAATTTGAGGGAAAATTTGCGAAAACGGGTGCTTTTTTTGCGGCACAGGCAGCAAAAAAACGATAGCGGGTAAGGCAAATCGGCGGTATCGGGCGCTAAAAAAAGGGGCGTCCGCGCTTCCGTTTGGGCCGGGAAAAGCCTACCGTTGATGGAAAAAAGACAAAATAATTTTCAAAAACAGGATAAAAAAGAGGAAAATTGTGTTGACAATGTAATTATATTGTGTTATAATAAAGCAGGTTGTAAATTCAACATAGCGTCTCTTTTTTTGAGGGGACGCCGCAATTCCTGCGAAAATCTAAACGGAAGGGTTGATGTGGAATGAAAAATCAACGCACGAACACACAAATCAGAAGCCGCGGATTCCTGTCGTTTGCAATCGTTCTCGTAATGCTTGCAACGCTGATCTGTTGCTTCACGGTGATGACGTCTGCTGCGGGCACGCAGTTGTCTGTCGACCGTGAGGACCTCGACCTGAGCGGTCTGCAAACCGACGCATCCAAGCTTCTCTACAAGACCTATGACGGCACAACCGCCGCCAACGTGGGGCTGGATGCCACCAATGCCGAGCTCGGAATCGCCGCAGGCGACGACGTGCAGGTCAAGGTGAATGCAGCCTTCAACAGCAAAAACGTTGCCGATGCCAATCGCATTACGGTCACGTTTACGCTCACGGGCGCCGATGCGGGCAAGTATATCGCTCCCGCACCCCTTTACATCGACGCAACGATCAAGCCCGTAGCACTGGAGTGGGCGGCTGACGGAACGGCAGCAACCGTTTTCGAGTCGGGTAAGACCACTTACAAGGATCTCCCCGTACAGGTTCCCGCACTCAAAACCGCAGGCATCATTGCGGGTGACACCGTTTCGGCTTCCACCGCGGCTGTTACCGTAACGGCAGGCGGCGTGAGCAAGGCGGGCGAGTACACCGCAAGCGCGGCTGTCGCGCTCACGGGTGCAGACGCAGGCAACTACACCGTTGCGCCTCTCACCGTTAAGGTCAACGTTGCAAAGATCGAGATCGTTGAGGTCAGATGGGCAACCGAGTACACCTTCGCTTGGGGCGACAAGGCTGCAAACGAGATTGAGGTTTACGGCTACGATGCAAACTCCAACGCATATAAGCTGATCGTAAGCTATCCCGAGGGCTACGGTGCCGCAGGCTCTCACACCGTTTCGGTTTCTCTTCCCGATGCCGACAACATGGCGTGGGCACAGAACAACACGGCAACCACTCAGAAGCAGGTTCTGATCAACAAGCTTCGCATCGAGGTTGAGATGCCCGATGCAACCTACCTCGGCAACGAGGAAACCCAGGATATTCCCGATCTCTTTACGGTTGCAGTTGTGGGTGACATGCCCGCCGCTATCCGTGAGCTGATCAAGTATACCTCGGGCGGTGCTGATTTCTACGGCGAGTCGGCTTGCGGTACTTATCCGATCACCGCAACGCTTCCCACCAACGCAAACTATGAGTTCGTCAACAAGGCGGGCGAGGTTGTAACCGAGCTTTCCGCAACCCTCACGATCAACAAGAAATTTGTTGCCGCTGCAGGTCCCGACGCTCCCTATCAGATGATCCTGATCGGCAGCAACGGCTTCGCGGGCGACGTGAGCGCAACCGTAACCATTCCCGAGCAGCTCGCAAAGAAGGCGATCCGCGGCTTTGCCGTTCACAAGGCATACACCCTTAAGGTAACCGGCGCGGGCGACGCAACCTTCACGGTTCTGATCCCCGTTGTGGATTCGCTCTACAATAAGAACTGCTCCGCTCTCACCGCAAACGATCTCTACGTTTACGAGAACGCAACCGGCGAGATGGTAAAGGCAAACACCAAGTCGGGTTACACCGTAACCTATGCCGACGGCTATTACAGCGTTGAGGGTGTTTCGGGCTCTGCAGAGATCACCTTCGTGATCGCTCCCGTTTACAACACTCCCTTCGCACTCACTCCCGTTGGAATCACGCTTTGGGTTCTGCTTGCACTTGCAATCATTGCAATTGTGATCCTGGTTGGTATGTATATCCGCCGCGTACGTCAGCCTGAGGGCGAGACCGTACTCATCATCGACACCGAGGGTGACGTTCCCGAGATCGTTCCCGTTGAGATCGAGGATAAGGTGGATGAGGATGCATTCCTTGAGGATGCTGCTGATAAGGCTGCTGAATCCGCAGACGGCGTAGCCGAGGACGAGGAGGCAGACACTGAGGGTCTTGACGAGGCAATTGCCGAGGCGATGAGCGAGCTGACCGAGGGCGAGGAAACCGAGGAGGTTGCCGAGGCTGAGGCTGAACCCGCTGAGGAAGGCGATCTTGCCGAGGATATGGCTGATAAGATGGCAGAGGATCTGGCAGACAGCGTGGATGCCGAGACCGATGCAGACGCCGAGGCCGACGAGGATGCACTCCGCGAGGCTGTCGACGAGGCAATGGGTGAAAACTTCAATGAATCCGCCGATGCAAGCGACGCAGTTGTGATCGTTGCTGAGGAGGATGATTCCGACGAGATCACTCCCGAGGACTTCAAGGCAGTTGTTGACGCGATCGTCAGCGACGCAATGTGCCGCACGATGGTTCTTCCCGAGGAGATCTTCGCAGAGGAAGAAGCTGCAGAGGATGCAGCAGAAGAAGCAACCGAGGCTGTTGAGGTTGAGGAGACCGCTGAAGCAGTTGAGGAAGCAACCGAGGCTGTTGAGGTCGAGGAGACCGCTGAAGCAGTTGAGGAGGCAACCGAGGCTGTTGAGGTCGAGGAGACCGTTGAGGCAGTTGAGGAAACCGAGACCGCAGAGGAGGAAGCTCCCGCAGTTGTGGTCGAGGAGATGAGCGGCGAGGATATCTGCGCAGTTGTTGCAGACTCCGTTGCCGAGGCATTCGAGCTTGTCACGGTTGACGGTGTTGTTCCCGCCGCTGTGGAGGGTCTCACGGCAGAAATGATCGCAGACGCTGCGAAGGATGCTGCCGATGCAAACGTTCCCGAAACCTGGACCGAGGAAATGGCAACCGCCGTTACCGAGGCCGTTGCCGATGAGCTGGCTGCTCGCCTGCTCACCGAGGAGCCTGCCGTTGAAGCCTTCGTTGCAGTTGAGGAGCCCGTCTCCGAGGACGATGACGACGATGACGACAACGATGAGGATGATTCCTTCTTCGGATTTGGCTCGATGCCGCTCGACTTCATCGACGCGGTTGCCGAGGCAGACCGTTATGCAGAGATGCTCGAGCAGGAGAGACTTGGAGAGGTTCGCCTCGTAACCCGTTACCGCCGCAGCTACACCTCTCGCATGATCCAGTCGCAGGGCAACGTTCAGGACTACTACACGATCATCAAGAACGCGCTTCTCTCGCACAAGGGTGTCAAGAACCGCATCAGCTGGAACTACGAGGCATTCAACCGCGGCAGAACGCACGTTGCAAAGATCAACGCAAAGACCAAGACGCTCTATCTCTACCTGGCTCTCGATCCCGAGGAGCTCAAGGACACCAAGTACGGTATCGTGGACGTATCCTCCAAGAAGAAGTATGCGTCTGTTCCCGTGCTGATGAAGATCAAGGGCGAGCGCAAGTTCAAGTATGCGCTTGAGCTGATTGAAAAGCTTTGCGAGGAGAATCTGGGTCTGCCCAAGCTCGACGTCGCAGAGGTTGATTACCGCATGCCTTACCAGACCACCGAGGAGCTGGTTGAGAGCGGCGTAGTCAAGAAGCTCGTTGCAGCAGTTCCCGTGTCGGCTTACGGCGCGGAGAGCACCGAGGAGGCGCCCGTTGAGGCGGCAAGTGCAACCGCAGAAGCACAGGAGGTAACCTTTGTTGAGCCCACCACGGCACCCGCCGTTGAGGCTGCCGC
>CAJKPX010000093.1 GCA_905201895.1 uncultured Eubacteriales bacterium
GAGGGGAGCGGAACTTTTTTCAAAAAGTTCCGCTCCCCTCCCCTGCATATACATCAATCCAATTTCAACGTCTCGCCGGGGTTGACGGTGTAGAGCTTTTCGCGCAGGCAGAACCAGAGCTTTTGGGAGGTGGGATTGGTGACGATGGTCTCGTCGAGTGAGAAGACCAGCTGACGGAACGCCTCGACGTATTCAAAGATTTCGATGTTTGTCGCATACCAGATATCGTCGCGGTTGCCCATCTCGGCGGCGAAGCGCTCGATGATGTCCCAATTTCCGTGCTGCTCGAATTCGTAGGCGTGTCCCCACAGATAGAAGACGCGGACGGAAAGCCAATTCGGGCGCACCTCGGCAAGAAATTTCTTGGTCAACTCAAAGAGCTGGGGGTCACCGTGGTGGCAGGTTGGATGCCAGCAGAGCCAATCGGCGGGCAGATCGAAGCGGCGGGTCGCCTTCGTGGTGCGGCAATATGCGATCCCGCAGCTGCGCAGGCAGTCGAGAACGCTGTCGTTGTAGTCACCGAAGGGATATGCCATACCGCGCACGATATGACCGAACTGAGCTTCCAGCCGCTCGCGGTCGCGGATGACGTCATAGGTCACTTGCGCCGGGGGCATGGAGGAAAAAACGGGATGCGTGTGACCGTGAATCGCGGGTTCGATACCGTCCTGCGAGTAAAGCGAGGTCGCACACGCCTCGGTCAGGCGCCGTCCCCACTGCACCTCGGAGGGATAGGCAAAATCAGGGGAGGGATAGTAGGCTGTGTTGACGTTAAAGGTGCCTTTGAGTCGGTTCTGCTTCATGATTTCGATCAGGCGCACGTCCTCCAAAACGCCGTCGTCATAGCTGAGCGTGACTGCTTTTACCAGTCCGTTCGGAAAGCGGAGCAACGTTCCGTTGTGGTTCATGATAGATGCCTCCTTGATGTGATTTTTGAAGAATTCAGACGTTGATAACCTGCTGATAGATGTCGTTTTTTGGAACCTTTCGATCTTTTGCTGTTTGCTTGATGGCGTCCATTCGGCTCATGCCGCGGTCCATGTAGTAAGTAACATGCGTGGGGACGTCCATATCCTCCCAAAAGTCTGCTGTCGCAGGGAGGTTTGTTGCACCCTCCACCACCAGCACGTATTCGCCGCGCGGCTCCTGCTCCTCATAGTGTGCAATCGCCTCACCGACCGTCATGCGCAGAACCTCCTCGTTGAGCTTTGTCAGCTCGCGGCAGATCGCAATGCGGCGATCCTCCCCGAGCGTGCGGCAGAGGTCCTTGAGCGTGGCGCGCAGCTTGTGCGGTGCCTCGTGCAGGAGCATGGTGCGGCGCTCGGCGGCAAGCATGTCAAGGTGTGCCCGACGCTCGGATTTGTTTTGCGAGAGAAAGCCCTCAAAGGTAAAGCGTGCAGTGGGGAGACCCGAAAGCGTGAGCGCCACGATCGAGGCAACGGGCCCCGGGATCGACGACACGGGAATGCCGCGTGCGGCGCATAGTGCAACCATATCCTCGCCGGGGTCGCTGATCGCAGGTGTGCCCGCATCGGTGATGAGCGCGCAGGATTCTCCCGCCTCAAGCCGTGCGGCGATCTGCTCACCGCGCTCGCGCTTGTTGTGCTCAAAATAGGAGACCATCGGGCGGCTGATGCCCAGATGCGTGAGCAGACGCATCGAGTTGCGCGTGTCCTCGGCGGCAACGAAATCCACCTCGGAGAGTATCTTGATCGCGCGCTCGGAGAGGTCTCCGAGGTTGCCAATGGGGGTGGCAACGAGATAGAGCGTGCCCGATTCCACGCGGTTTTTTTCTTTTGCGGCTTGTTCAATTTTCTTTGAGGAGCTCATCTGTTGTCCTTTCTGTTTCCGAGTCACCGTCCGCTTCCAATGCCTATCGGAACGTTGGGGCGTGGTATTTCTCGGATTTGCTGCATATAATGTTGATAAGATTTTTTGGGAGGAGAAACATGGCAACGAAAATTTATATTGATCAGGGGCACAACCCCGAAAATCCAAATGCAGGGGCGGAGGGCAACGGTCTGCGTGAGCAGACCATAACCTACCGGGTGGGGCAGGCGCTTGCCGAGCTTTTGCGAGCCAATCCCGATTTTGAGGTGCGGCTTTCCAGACCAACCCCCACCACTGCACTCGGCAACTCAAACAGCACCAGCCTGCAAGCACGCGTCAATGACGCGAATGCGTGGGGCGCCGATTATTTTATCAGCATCCACACCAATGCCTCGGATAATCCCAATGCGAGCGGCGTGGAGGCGTTTTCCTATGCGCGACCCTCGCGTGCCTTTTCGCTGGGGGAGGATATCGTGGAAAATCTTTCCGAAACAACGGGCTTGCGCAACCGAGGCATGAAGGTGCGCCCCGGGCTCTATGTGCTGCGGCGGACCGATATGCCTGCCGTTCTCGTGGAGATCGGCTTTATCAGCAATCCCTCCGATGCCGCCCTGATGGACTCCAACCCCGCGCTTTTTGCAAGAGGAATTTACAACGGGATCATTGCGTATTTGGGGTGAAGAATCACAAGTTCGTCTTGACAAAATCGAATTTTGTCGATATAATAAAAGCAAAGAAAAACAAGCAAGGAACCCAATTGGATGAAAAAAACAACGATTCATATATTTGCCGCGATCATGGCACTGATCCTGCTGCTTGCCTCGCTTGGAGGATGCATCACGATCGTGGAGCTTCCGCCCGAGGAGACCGAGCGCGCGGAAACAACCGCGCAGCATACCGATCCCGTAACCGATGCAACTACCGATTTTGCAACCGACTCCACAACCGAGCCGATAACCGATGCCACAACCGCACCCGCAACAGACCCCATCACAGAGCCTCCCACGGAGCCTCCGACAGAGCCGCCGACAGAGCCGCCGATCGAGCCGACCGAGCGGATCAAAATTTACATCGACCAGGGGCACAATCCCACGGGCAAGCACAATGCGGGGGCGCAGGGCAACGGACTTTGCGAGGAGAACATCACCTTTGCGGTTGGTCTGGAACTTGCCGCGCTTCTGGAGGCGGACGGACGCTTTGAGGTGCGCCTGTCGCGTCCCACCGCAGAAACGGTGCTCGGAACAAACAATTCCGAAAGCCTTGCGGCGCGAAGCGGTGACGCAAACGCATGGGGCGCCGATTATTTTATCAGCATTCACGTCAATTCCTTCACCGCCGAAACCGCCCACGGCATCGAGGCGTTTGCCTATTCGGATGCGGGCGAGGCGTTTGCGCTTGGTGGTGAGCTGGTGGATGCGTTGGTTGCCGCAACGGGCTTTGCCAAGCGCGGCATGAAGGTGCGCACCGATCTGCACGTGCTCAAATACACCACCATGCCCGCCGTTCTGGTGGAGATCGGATTCATTTCCAATCCCACCGAGGCAGCGCTCATGGCGTCCGATCTCGCGCTTTTTGCGCGCGGACTGTATCAGGGCATTCTTGCGTATTTTCAAGGTTGAGTGTCCGTGCTCGACATCAATGCCGCCATCTGCTTGGCAAGTCGACGTGTAAGGATCGAAAGCGCCACGATCCCCGTGCCGAATAAAAGAGCAAACAATGCGGCGCTGATCCAGAAGGCCAGCGGAGTGGGAACGAAGAAAAGACGCACCGCCGACAGAACCAGCATAACGAAATATAGCGTGACGGCAAGGGGAGCGGACCAATGCTTCTTCGTTGCCGTCCGCTTTTTTTCTCGTCGGTAGGCAAGGTATTCCTCGCGGTGAGCGGAAAAGAGCCGCGTGCGGCGCACAAGATATACGATCACCGACACCAGCGTGTAGACGGGAAGCGCGATCACCCACGTGAAAAAGCCGACATAGATTGCAAGGATCACGTAGAGGAGCGCATCCCACCCCGAGATGATATAGCTGAGCGCGAAGACGGAGATATAGGCGAATACGGGAATCGCGGCAAGGATCAGCCAACCCTTGAGCAGGTTGCCCGACATCCGCTCAAGCCGCAGCAGCTGATAGCGAAAGACCGTGGAAATCGAATTCTCCGTATCACCTTCGACCTCGGCATCTGCTTTGGCGGGCGGCAATGCGGGATCGACACCCCAAAGGCGCAGGATCATGCGGCGTTGCTTTCTTTGCGAGGTGCCGTATGCTGCGGTGAGAATTGCTGCCGTGATGATCAGTAGCATCGTGCAGAGCACGTATGCCGCGCCCACGTCATCGCTGACGTTGAGAATTCCGATCAAAAATCCCGACACAAAGGGAATTTGGACGAGCACGCCCACAAGGCTCCACGCAAAAACCTTTGCCAGGCGGCAGGTGTGCATCCATTGCCTGATCATGATCGACCGTTGCGGATCGTCCTGCACCTGTTTGGCTGCCTCGGTCCGTCCGCCCGACAAAAGCTCCTCAACCGAAACGCCGAGGAGTTCGGCAAGTCGCAACAGTTTTGCGGTCTGCGGCTTTGCGGCGCCGCTTTCCCATTTGGACACCGCCTTGTTGGAAACGCCGAGCATCGCCCCGAGTTCCGCCTGAGAGAGCCCCTTTTCGGTGCGCTTTTCGTATAGATAATTGCCAAATTGAAAATCGTTCATCCAAATCCTCCAAAACCGTTTTTTTCTTCAGTTTAGCACGCATGCATCGAAAAATCAAGGCTTTTGCGCGCAATTGGGGGTCGAATTTCGGTAGATTTTACCTTTTGTGCCTGTCAACTGTTTTGCTTTTGGGACGAGCGGCAGACAGGTGCTCCACCCGTTGATAAAATTCGTCGGTGTATTCGTTGTTTCCCTTGTAGGGGAATGTGGAAAATCGAAGCCCGAAGGTTCCTTTGCCGAGCGTTTTGCGTGCGAGCACGGTCGGGTCATGATCCCCCGCAACCTTGTATGCAGGCAAATACCAATCGTTCCTTGGTATGATCCCCACGCAAACGTGCGCATCCGTGATCTTGTAGGATTGAATTTTTTGAACCTGCTCGATGACGGTGGGGTCTGCGTCATTGCAGAGCACGCAGATGGCATAGGCAGGCTTTTTGCAGCCGCGACTTAAGCTTGCCCCCTCAAGCGCCAACAGCTGACGGTCGAGCTCCTGCCGCAAGGAGTCCCAAGCGGTGGCATCCAGCCGATCAACGGTGTAGAGCAAATAAAAGGCAGAGTGAACATAGCTCCCATATTTCGGACGAAAGGTAACGTCCTTCATCCAAATCCCCTCGCAAGCAACAACCGATGCCGCAAGAGGGAGTGCATCTGTTTTCTGCATCCTTCTTTTTTTCAAATTTCGCGCGATTTTTGCCCTTGTTGCCTCAATGGTCGGGGCGGCTTGCGGTGCGTGAAACACCCTTCGGGCGCATTTGAGCAGGGAAAGCTCGTGCAGGGTCTCATCAAGATGCTTCAGAGAGGGGAAACAAGCAAAGGGAAGGATGAGAAGCAGCGTGAGAAGCGGGCTGCCGAGCATAAACACTAAATTGACGAAATTTTCGAGCTCGATTCCGAAAAAGCTTAAAAACAGAGGGACGAACAGTCCCACGGATGGGAGCAGCAAAAGGGTCACCAAGCATATCAGCGAAAAAAGCGGATGACTGTAAAAAAAACGTTTCACGGTATGCCTCCTCTCCTTTTTGTCTTTTGCGGGATCAGACCCCTTCTTCAAGGAGCTCCGCCGTTGCGAGCACCTTGCATAGCCGCTCGCCGTCGAGCAGATATTCGGAGAGTTCCTCCAGCGGAACGCGGTCGTCGCGTGTTGCGTCGCGCTCGCCGATCGAGCAGCCGGTCACCTCGCCAAAGCGACTGTCCATGCTGCAATTCGACCAGATCGGAAAGACCTCGTAGAGCCTCCCCTCATAGCGAAAGCGCACCGCGTTTCCGCTCCTGACCGACTCATATAAAAAATCGAAGTGTGTGTGTTCTTGTTTGGTCGACATGGCTTTCCTTTTCCTTCTGAAAGTTTTTGCGGGATGGGGTGCGGGAAAGGGCGCTTTTGCATTATCCCGAAGGGAAATAGCCACCTCGGGAGCGCGTTTTGGGTGGGCGGTAATCGCAACGTTCCGTTGCTACCGACCGGGGGCACAGGTGCTTGATGTCCCCACGCATACGGCAGTACCGATATCGTGAGCTATCAAGCTCTCCCTTGACGCCCTGATCCGCCTTCGGGAAGGTTCTTGAAGGGGTGCAGGGGGAACTCCTTTCA
>CAJKPX010000094.1 GCA_905201895.1 uncultured Eubacteriales bacterium
AAAACCACAGAAAAACACAAAAAATCCTCTCTCCTTCCCTTCCGGAAAGTTCTTTGGGTGGGAGGGGGTGCAGGGGGAGGGCGTACTTTCTTGAAAGAAAGTACGCCCTCCCCCTGCAAAACTTTTTATTCTATCACTTTTTCTTTGCCGCAGTTGCGCGGTTGAGAATCACGGTTGTGATGACGATCAGACCGATCACAACGAAGATACCGAGCATACCCCAACCGATGTAGCGCAGGTTTGTCACGAATGCGAGCGGTTGAAACACCACGTATTTTTCAAAAATAGTCTTGGCCTCTACCGAAAGTGCTTCCTCCGTGGGGGTGGGAACGAAAAGATAATTCTCGCGGATGTTGCAGTTTTCCTCCTGCGCTTCATATTCCTTTTCCGAGAGCAGTGCCTTCATTGCATCAACGGAGGGAAATTCAACGATTGTGGCAACGGTATGCGTTACCTGATCATCCCCTTCACCCTCAACCATTTTAACGGTCAAAACCTTGTAATCGTTATAGGCTTTCTCATCAATCTGATAGCCCGCCGCCTCATAAGAGGATTTGATATCGCTTCCACCCATAGCACAGCTGCTCAAGGAGAGCACAAAGGTGAGCGCCAACAGCACAAGCACGATTTTTTTCATTGTAGTCTTCATCGTAGTATATCTCCTTTCCCTGCAGGTAAATTACATGAAGAAATTGAGAATCATACCGCCCGCGATCACCGACGCGATCTGACCCGAAACGTTAACACCGATCGAGTGCATGAGCAGGAAATTCTGGGGATCCTCGTCCAGACCCATCTTATGTACGATACGTCCCGACATCGGGAATGCCGAGATACCCGCCGCACCGATCATGGGGTTGATCTTGGTCTTGGAGAACAGGTTGATCAGCTTTGCAACGAGAATACCGCCAACGGTATCGAACACGAACGCGAAAAGTCCGAGTCCGAGAACCAGCAGCGTTTCAACTGCAATAAACTTGTCAGCCTGCATCTGGAATGCGATCGAGATGCCAAGGAAGATCGTGACAAGGTTTGCCAGAACCTTCTGCGCGGTCTCGGAAAGCGAATCCAGCACGCCGCACTCACGGATGAGGTTACCGAACATCAGGAAACCAACGAGCGACACCGCAGTGGGAGCAAAGAGACCTGCAATCAGGGTAATTACGATCGGGAACAGAATACGGGTGGTCTTGGAAACGCTCTGCGGTGCATAGGGCATGCGGATGAGGCGCTCCTTTTTCGTGGTCATTGCCTTGATCACAGGCGGTTGAATGATCGGCACGAGTGCCATATAGGAATACGCCGCAACCATGATCGCGCCCTGATAGTTGGAGCCGAGCTTCTGCGAAACGGCAATTGCGGTGGGACCGTCAGCCGCACCGATGATCGCGATGGATGCCGCGTCCTTAATGTGCGGGAAGAAGATCGAAGCCAGACAAAGCGTGAAGAAGATGCCGAACTGCGCCGCCGCGCCGAAAATCATCAGCTTGGGGTTGGAGAGCAGCGGGCCAAAGTCGATCATTGCGCCGATACCGATAAAGAGGATCAGCGGAAAGAGCTCGTTTGCAATTCCTGCATTATAGAGCGTGGTGATCGGTCCGTGCTCCAGAATGGCATCTGCCATCGGGATGTTGACCAGGATTGCACCAAAGCCCATCGGCAGGAGCAGCGTGGGCTCCATCTCCTTTTTGATGGCGAGGAAAATCAAAATTCCGCCGATGATCCACATCAGAACGTTTTTCCAACCGTCATTCTGAATCATCCACTCAAAGCTTTCGTACAAGAAACTCATTTCTTTCATTCGTCTGCACTTCCTTTACTTGTAGTTTTATATTGAAAAAAATTACGTCCGTATATCGGGCTCGGCTTCCCCGTCGGAGGATGCGGCGGTTGCCTCACCGTCCTCGGGCTCGCTTCGCTCAACCTCGGTCATTTCAATGCGCTTTTCCTCAAGCCGCAAAACCTTGACCGTGAGGTTCTGATAGGTAATGGTGGGGGTTTCGCCGTCCTGCGGAATGTAACCGAGGTTGGCAATCACAAAGCCACCGAAGGTATCGTATGCCGACTCCTCGTCGCGCAGGGACACGCCGAGCGCCTCCTCTGCGTCTGCCACGGGCGTTGCGCCCGCAACCTGCCAGCGGTTCTCCTCAAGCTCGACGATATCGGGAATTTCGGGAGCATCGGTCTCGTCATAGATATTACCAACGATCTCCTCAAGCAGGTCCTCCATCGTAACCAGACCCGCCGTTTGACCGTATTCGTCCACCACGATTGCCATGTGCACCTTGCTCTCGCGCATATCGCGGAACAGGCGGTTTGCAGGCAGCGTATCGGGAACGAATTTGACCTGCTGAACAAAATCGGTGAGCTGACAGTCGGGGTCGCGCTGCACCGCAAAGAGAAACTCGCGTGCCAGGATGATGCCCTTGATATCGTCGGTATCCTCGCCGCAAACAGGGAAACGCGAAAATCCGCTCGCGCGCATAATCTCGATCGCCTCGTCGCGCGTATGACTTTCGTAGAGCACCGTCATATCCGAGCGACGGATCATGATCTCGGAAACCGACGTGTTATCAAACTCAAACACGTTCTCGATCATTTCCTTGGTATCGTTGTCGATCTCGCCCTGCTCCTCAACGGCATCCACAAGGTCGAGGATATCCTCCTCGGAAACTTCCTCGCCGTTCTCGTCGGGGTTGATGCCAAAGAGACGCAAAAGTCCGTTCGTGCTTGCCGAGAGCAGCCACACAACGGGATGCAAAACGGTGGAAAGACCCGAAATAAAGCCGCAAACGCCGCGCGCAAGCTTTTCGGGATTGCGCATTGCGATGCGCTTGGGAACAAGCTCACCGAGCACAAGCGTGAAGAAGGACAGGATCAGGGTGATCACAATGACCGAAAGGGTGTCGAGCACCGATGCGGGGATTGCGGTGATCTTGCAGGTGTTCACGAGCCAGCCAACGAGATATTCCGAAAAGCTATCGGCTGCGAATGCCGAGCCGAGGAAGCCCGCAAGGGTGATGCCAACCTGAATGGTGGAGAGAAAGCCTGTGGGCTCCTCAACCATGCGAAGCATCTTGGTGGCTTTTTTATCGCCCGATTCCGCAAGGCGGCGAAGCTTCACCTCGTTGAGTGAGATGACCGCAATCTCGGATGCGGCGAAAAAGGCGTTGAGCGCGATCAGAATCAGCTGAATCACGATCTGCCATATGATTGTTTCCATTTTTCTAAATTCTCCTTTTCCAATTCAAAAATTCAAGATTGAGATTATTTGTCGGTAAACACAAAAACAGGACTTGAGGGACAAAAACGCCGCCAAGTCACGGTATGCTCTATATTTCAATCAAATCCTGAATCGGAGTCGGAGTGTTCGTTCGGTCGGGGACAGGTTCTGCTCCGTCGGGTTTCATAAAAGCATGTTTCTCCTTTCAACAATTTGGCACAGGGCCATCATTTCGTATGCAAAGCCAAACTTCCCACTTTACATAACGCTATCATTATACCGCAAATCATTCTAAAAATCTATATACAAATTGTTAACAAAATATTTTTTTCTTTTTTCAGAAAAGCGATGCTTTTCCGGAGAAAATATGGTATAATAAATATGATAACAACCATTCATAACAAAATGAGAAAGAAAGGAGCGACGGACTCGAACTTGAAAGACCTCATTAAACTGAAAATCCACGAATCCATCACCTCGATTCTCCCCATCGGAGCCATCGTGCTCCTGCTCAGTATGACGCTCACGCCCATGAATACGGGAACCTTCCTGCTATTTCTGCTCGGTGTGCTCTGCCTGATTGCAGGACTTGCGATCTTCACAATGGGCGCAGAAATGTCGATGCAGCCGCTCGGTAACAAGATCGGTGCATCGCTTGCAAAATCGGGAAACATCTGGCTGATCACAGGAGTCAGTTTTATCATCGGTATTCTCGTTACCATCTCCGAGCCGGACCTGCAAATTCTTGCCGATCAGGTCTCGGGCGTGGAAAATATGGTGCTGATCCTCACGGTTTCGCTCGGCGTTGGCATTTTTCTTGCAATCGCCATGCTCAAGATCGTGTTTCGCATCAACCTCGCCTATCTCCTCATGGGCTTCTACATCCTCGCCTTCGGGCTCTGCTTCTTCATCTCGCCCGACTTCTGGTCGGTTGCCTTTGACTCGGGCGGAGTTACCACGGGTCCCATGACCGTTCCCTTTATCATGGCAATCGGCGCGGGTGTTTCGAGCCTTCGCTCGGGTAAGGACGGACACGACGACGCATTCGGTCTTGTGGCACTCTGCAGCATCGGACCGATCCTCGCGGTGCTCATCCTCGGCATCTGCTTCAGCCTCAACGGC
This sequence comes from uncultured Eubacteriales bacterium, assembly GCA_905201895.1. GTDB lineage: Bacteria > Bacillota > Clostridia > Oscillospirales > CAG-272 > UMGS1865. Next base: position 4,346 of record CAJKPX010000094.1, read on the forward strand.
GGTCAGTATGACGTTTCCGAAATGATCCCCACCGTGGAAAACACGCGATCGGGCATGCAGCTCTATCTCCATAGCTTTGCCGAGCACGCCAAGGACGTTGCCGTGGCACTGCTTCCCACTCTCGCCTTCACCATGCTCTTTCAGCTTGTCACCCGTGCGTTCAGTCTCAAGCGACTGATCCGTATCGGCGTGGGTATCGTTTACACCTTTATCGGTTTGGTAATCTTCCTCACGGGTGCAAATGAGGGCTTTCTTCCCGCAGGCGCCTCGATTGGTCAGGAGCTCGCGGCAGAGGGCAGCGGATGGCTGCTCGTGCCCATCGGTATGCTCATCGGCTTCTTCATCGTAAATGCCGAGCCTGCCGTTTACGTGCTCAACAAGCAGGTTGAGCAGATCACCGCAGGTGCAATCTCGGCGGGCACCATGCGCACGGCTCTTTCGATCGGTGTTTCGGCGGCGCTCGGACTCTCGATGCTCCGCATCCTCACCGGTATCTCGATCCTCTGGATCCTCATTCCCGGCTACGTGATCGCGCTCGGTCTTTCCTTCCTCGTGCCCCGCTTTTTTACGGGTATCGCATTTGACTCGGGTGGAGTTGCCAGCGGCGTGATGATGAGCGCCTTCGTGCTCCCCATGGCAATCAGCGCCTGCTCGACGCTCGGCGGCAATATCATGACCCAAGCATTCGGCTGCGTTGCCTTCGTGGCTCTCACGCCGATTATTTCGATTCAAATTTGCGGACTGATCTACCAGCTCAAGGCAAAGCGTGCCATCAGCCGCTTTACCTCGGAGACCGAGACCTTCCTGGATTACAGCGATTCCTTCGCACAGCCTGAAAAACCGAACAAGGAGGTGCATTCCTGATGGCAAAAAAGAACGCTGCTCCCGAAAAGCGCGCAAAGCTGCTTGTTTGCATCATCCGCAAGGGCGAGGAGATCGCTCTCACGCAAGCATGCAACGAATGCTGCGTTTCCCTGAACTTTTCGGGCATTGCATACGGCACTGCGCAATCGAATTACCTCTCCTATCTCGGACTTGACGAGATCGAGAAGCGCGTGGTGTTCTCCCTGATCCCCAACTATTGCGAGAGCCGCGTGCTGCGTGCGATCAACCGCCGCCTGCGACTCTACCTCCCCGGCAACGGCATTGCCTTCACCGTGCCGCTCTCGGGCATCTCCAGCATCATCAGCAACGCCATCCTCACCACTCCCCTGCGTGAGGACAGCACCGACTCACAAAAAAACACCCCCGAAAAGGAGCGACCTGCCATGCACGAACTGATCGTTGCCGTAGTCAACCAGAACTTCACCGAAAAGGTGCTCGATTGCAGTCGTGCCGCAGGCGCGACGGGTGCCACGGTATTCCATACGCATAGCGTCAATAACAAGCAAGCCGAGCAGCTGATCGGCACATCCTTCCAGCAGGAGACCGACACCATCGCCGTGATTACCACGCACGAATACAAGGCGGGTATCATGGAGGCAATCCGCGAAGCAGCGGGACTTAAAACAGAGGGAGGCGCCGTGATCTTCTCGCTCCCCGTCGACTCGCTCATCGGCATCGGTCGCTTTGACGACACCGATGATTGATGGAAGTTACAATATAAAACCACCGCCCCGAGCCACCAATGTGGCTCGGG
>CAJKPX010000095.1 GCA_905201895.1 uncultured Eubacteriales bacterium
GAGAGGCGCTTTTGAAAAAGCGCCTCTCCCCGCCCCCTGCGAAAACCTGAAACCTCCTCAACTGATCAGCCCAACGTCGACGTCGAACATGGCACGAACGAGCGCAGCAAGCGACGGGCAGGACGAAAGGGTTGGGTCCTCGGAAAGGAGGGCGCGTGCGTCGGCGGTGGCGTCGGTGAGGATGGAAGCATCCTCGCCTGCGTCAGCAAGGCGGAAGGCAAGCCCACCGCTCTGTCGCACCGAGCCGTCAGCGGCAGAGCCGAGAAAATCACCCGGACCACGCTGGGCGAGGTCCTGCTCGGCAATTGCATAGCCATCGTAGGTGGTGCGCATCACATCAAGACGTGCGCGCGATTTTTCACCGATCCTCCCCGTTCCGCCCGCAACGAGCACACAGTAGGATTTGCGCGTTCCGCGACCCACGCGACCGCGAAGCTGATGAAGCTGGGAAAGTCCGAAGCGCTCGGCATTCTCCACGATCATCAGGCAGGCGTTCGGAACGTTGACGCCAACCTCGATCACGGTGGTGGAAACGAGAATCTGCACCTCGCCCGAGGAGAATGCCTGCATCACGGCGTCCTTCTCGGTGCTTTTCATTCTGCCATGCAGAAACGCCACGCGGTAATCGGGAAACACACGCTGCAGCTCCTCGGCATAGGTCACGGCGGCGCGAAGCGGCGGTTGCTCCTCGGCATCGGGCGCATCGGAGAGCACGTCACGAAGCATCACCTCGTCGGGAGCGTTCTCCTGCTCCTCCACTGCGGGACAGACCACGTAGACCTGACCGCCCTCGCGGATCTGCTTGTCGATAAAACCGTTGAGACGCTCGCGGTAGGATTCGTCCACCGCAAAGGTGTCAACACGCTGACGCCCGGGAGGCATCTCGTCGATCTTGGAAAGGTCGAGGTCACCGTAGAGAACCAGCGCAAGCGAGCGTGGGATCGGTGTGGCACTCATCACGAGCAGATGGGCGTATGCGTTTTTGTCGGCAAGAAGAGCTCTCTGACGCGCACCAAAGCGATGCTGCTCGTCGGTTACAACCAGCCCGGGAGCTGCAAACTCCACGCCGTCCGAGAGCAGGGCGTGCGTGCCGATCACAACCGACAACCGTTTTTGCGGGTCGGGTTCGGTGAGAGATGCCTTAATTTTTCGTTTCTGTGCCGCTGTGGTAGCGCCGATCAAGAGCGCGCAGGAAATTCCGATCCGCTCAAAAAGAGGTGCAAGATCGGCATAGTGCTGGCGCGCGAGAATTTCGGTGGGCGCCATGAGCGCCGCCTGACGCCCGTTTTGCACTGCGATCAGCATTGCCGCCGCAGCACAGACCGTTTTGCCGCATCCAACGTCACCAACCACAATGCGGCTCATCGGCACGTCGCTTGCCATATCGCGGCGGATCTCGTCGATCGCACGTGCCTGCGCCCCCGTAAGACGGTACGGAAGCTGCTCGGTCAGAGGGGTAACGTCACCGTTTTTGCAGATCGGCGCCCCGTGGCGCTTGTTTGCGCGGTAGGACATTGCCGCACCGAGCGCAAAGCAGAAAAACTCCTCGTAAACCAAGCGTCTCCTTGCCGTGGCGAGTGCTCGACGGTCCTCGGGGCAATGGATGTTGCGCTCGGCATAGGCGCGCGTGCAAAGCGCACGTCGGCGACGCAGAGGCTCGGGCAGAGGATCCTCCTCCCTGCCCCCGATCAACTCGAGCGCGGTGGCAACGTCCTTTGCGATCTGCTTTGGGGTGATCCCCTCGGTCATGCGGTAGACCGCCCAAAGTGAGGGGAGAGACGCGCTCTCGCTCCACGCCTCGGCAACCGGCGAGGACATGCTAAAGCCCTTGCCCTTGCGCTCAACCTTTCCCCAAAAGCGAAAGACCGAGCCGACGGGAAACTGATTTTTCAAATAATCCTGATTGAAATATACGATCTCGCAAACGCCGCTCTCGTCAAAGGCGCGGAATTTGAGAAAGGACTTGTGGCTGCGCAGACGCACCGAGCGCGGCTCGGTGCCAACCGTGAGGATCACAGCACTCTTGCCGTCGCTGCGTGCCTCGGAGAGCAAGCAAATGTCTCCGCGATTCTCGTAGGCGCGCGGATAGTGCGCGATCAGATCGCCCAGCGTCAGGATTCCGAGCTTTGCATAGTATTCGGCTCGTGTCTTACCAACCCCCGGCAACACGGTTACGGGAGACGCGGCGGATACACCCCTTCGTTCGGTCAAGCCAATCACTCCTCTCTGTTTTCTGTCTTTTTTATATTATACTCCATCCCGGTCGATTTGTCAAGTTCGCCCAATCGGCAAAGGCTCGGCAGACGAGCTTTTTTTGCAAAAAAATCATGGTAATTGCGCAAATCTTATTGACAAATCCGCAAAAATATGCCATAATTATTCTGTATGAAAAATCACGCCCAAGAAAGGATTTTGAAATGAGACCTGAGCTGATCTATCACCAGACTCTTGAGCATCTGCACGTTGGATGCGACAAGCCGCACGCCTACTTTATCCCCTACCAGAGCGATGCCGCTGCCGCCACGGGCAACCGCGACGCGAGCAGCCGCTTCTATTCGCTCTGCGGCGAATGGAGCTTCCGCTATTATGCGTCGGTTAACGACGTGGAGGACTTCACCGCGCCCGATTGGACGAATGAGGACTCCGATCGCCTCAACGTGCCCATGAGCTGGCAATACGCGCTCGGACGCGGCTATGACGTTCCGCACTACACCAACGTGCGCTATCCCTTCCCCGTTGATCCGCCCTTCGTGCCAAACGATAACCCCTGCGGTCTTTACGAGCGCACGTTCGAGATCGACGCCGAAATGCTTGCCTCCAAGGAGATCAAGCTCGTGTTTGAGGGTGTGGACTCCTGCTTCTATCTTTACGTCAACAATCAGTTCGCTGCATACAGCCAGGTCAGTCACATGACCTCCGAAATTTCTGTCGGTCATCTTCTGCATGCGGGCACCAACAGCATCAAGGTGCTCGTGCTCAAATGGTGCGACGGATCGTATCTGGAGGACCAGGACAAGATCCGCTCCTCGGGTATCATCCGCGAGGTCTATCTGCTCCTGCGCGACAAGATGCACCTGACCGATCTTTACGTCCGCGCAACCCCCACCGAGGATTTCTCTGCCGCAAGCGTTTCTGCAGAGCTGCAGACCAACGGCGCGGTGGACGCAGATTGGCAAATTCTCTGCCCCTGCGGCGAGGTGATTGCGAGCGGCTCGCTGACCGTTGACGGCAGCGCTACCGTTGAGGCATCGGTCAACGCGCCCATGCTCTGGTCGGACGAGACCCCCAATCTCTACGTGCTCTGCCTGCGCGTGGGCGAGGAATACATCCGCCAGCCCTTCGGCGTGCGTCGCTTTGAGGTGCGCGGCAAGGTGGTCTACATCAACGGCAAAAAGGTGAAGGCAAAGGGCATCAATCGCCATGACAGCCATCCGCAGCTCGGCTCCGCAACACCGATGGAGCACATGCTGCGTGATCTCTATATCCTCAAGGCGCACAACATCAACATGGTGCGCACCAGCCACTACCCCAACGATCCGCGCTTCTACGAGCTTTGCGACCGTCTCGGCTTCTACGTTTGCGACGAGACCGACATCGAAACGCACGGCATGCAGCAGATCGGCGTTTACGATTCCATGATCCAAAACTGGGATTACCTCACCGACGATCCCGCATGGAGCGAGGCATACCTCGACCGCGCGGAGCGCATGTTTGAGCGCGACAAGAACCACGCCTGCGTGCTGATGTGGTCGGTTGGTAACGAGAGCGGAACCGGACTGAACCACCGACTCATGAGCGAATACTTCCATCGCCGCATGCCCGGCTGCATCGTGCACTGCGAGGACGCATCCCGCCGCGCCGACAAGCTCGTTGTTATGTCGGATGGCAAGGAGCCCCGCATCGACTACGATTACATCGACGTGGAAAGCGGCATGTATCTCGCACTCGGCTTTGAGAGTGAGCAAGAAAACTCCAATAAGGCAAACGTGAAGCGTTATCTGCTCAACAGACGGGTAACCAAGCCCCTGTTCCTCTGCGAATACAGCCACGCAATGGGCAACGGTCCCGGAGACCTTGAGGCTTATTGGCAGGCGATCTACAAATACGATTCCTTCTTCGGCGGCTGCGTTTGGGAGATGATCGACCACTCGGTTGACATCGGCAAGCCCGGAAAGCCCGCATTTGTCTACGGCGGCGACTTCGGCACGCATCCGCATGACTCCAACTTCTGCGTGGACGGCATGGTTTATCCCGACCGTCGTCCGCACACCGGTCTGCTCGAATACAAAAACGTGCTCCGCCCCTGCCGTATGACGGCATTCGATCCCGAAAAGGGCACGCTGACCCTGCGCAATATGCGCTTCTTCACCACGCTTGAGGACCTCGATCTCTATTGGACGGTTGAGCGCAACGGCCGCGTAATTCGTCAGGGACGCATCCTCTCGCTCAACGTCAAGCCCCAGCAACGCCGCACCTATACGCTTGATCTCGGCGATCTCTCCGCGCTCGACGGCTTCTGCTATCTCAATATCACCTTCCGCTCCAACGTCACCCTCCCCTGGGCAGAGGTTGGACATGAGGTCGGCTTTGAGCAGGTTGAGCTCTGCACCAAGGCGCTCGCTCCCGTGAGCCGCCCCGCAATCCGCACGCCGCTCACGCTTGCAGAGGATGACAAGTGCATCCGCGTCACCGACGGCAATTCGGTTTATACGGTTGATCGCATCCACGGTCTGCTCTCCTCGATCATTGGAAACGGCAAGGAGCTCCTCTCCACCCCCGTCAAGCCCAATATCTGGCGCGCTCCCACCGACAACGACCGTAAGATCCGCCGCGATTGGGAGGCAGCCTTCTACAATCGCATGCAGGTGATCTGCCGCTCGTGCGAGGTGACCGAGCAGAGCGAAGGCAAAATCGCTGTGACCGCAGCACTTGCAATGGGTGCTTCGGCAAAGCGCGTCCTACTCGAGATCAAGACGGTTTACGAATTCCGCAGCGGTGAGGGTGTTACCCTGCACGCCGACGTTTCGGTTGCACCGAAATCGGTATTCCTGCCGCGCTTCGGCTATCAGTTTAACATGCCCGCAGATTGCGAGCATCTTGCCTACTTCGGTCGCGGTCCCGTAGAGTCCTACGCCGACAAGCGTCACGCATCGCGTGTGGGTCGCTTCCAAACGACGGTTACCGAGCATTTTGAGCCCTACGTTCGTCCGCAGGAGAACATGGCGCACGCCGACACCCGTTGGGTGACGGTTGCAAATGCCTCGGGCTTTGGTCTGCTTGCCACCAATGCGGGTGAGACCGACACCTTCAGCTTCAACTGCTCGCACTTCACCCCCATGCAGCTCACCCAAACCGCGCACGATTACGAGCTTGTGCCGATGGAGGAGACGGTTGTGAATCTCGACTACGCACACAGCGGAATCGGCTCCGCATCCTGCGGACCCGCTCTGGAGGAAAAATGGCAGCTCAACGCGCCCCACTTTGCGTTCTCGCTCCGCCTGCTCCCCACGCGCACCAACGATATCTGCCCCTTTGAGCGAATTCGTTGATCCGACAGAAAAAGCTTCGGGCTGTTTCAAATTGAAACAGCCCGTTTTTTTCGACAAAAAGCACGAACATTTTGGAGCATTCCTCATATTCTGATAACAGAGGACGGCGCTCGGGTGCCGATTTCTCAAATATTCAAGGAGGAACGACAATGAACAACTGCTTGTGCAATCTCTTTAACGATAACTGGGTTTGGCTGATCATCCTGGCAATCATCCTCATCTCCTGCTGCGGCTGCGGCAACTCGAATAGCCGCTATGGCTGCGGTTGCGGCTGCAACTGATCCCTTCCTCTCCCAAAGAACGGGGGCGGCTCCAAAAGAGCCGCCCC
>CAJKPX010000096.1 GCA_905201895.1 uncultured Eubacteriales bacterium
ACGAGGTAGAAGATTACGGCGCCGCGGACAACAGGCTCGGACTGCAAATTTGAATTATGCACGACCTGCTCCTCTCCGTTGATGGTGACTGTGATGCGCGAGACGCGATTGAAATCGGTTCCGCCTCTCCAGGAGAGGTAGAGTTCCTCAGAGGTGCGTGGGTGAAGGGTGAAGCCATCGAAATCCACTCCGCGGAATCCCTGTTCTGCGGTGATGTCAATGCGTATCTTTTCAATTGTGATAGGGGCATCGGTGGGGTTATAGAGGGCACCCGAGATGGTGGTGGCGTATTGCCCGCTCTGCACCTTCACGATTTCGGAGGTGACTGTGATGGGCGTGGAGACGGTGAGGTTGGAGGTGTTCGCCGTGGGAGTCAGCTCAAGCACGAGCAGGACGGCGATCAGGAGCAGCGGCACCGCCCAGATTGCGATGCGGATATCGGCGAGGACGCGTTCCTTGGTCGAGGGGGGCTTGAGGGTGGATTTGGGATCGTTCATACGGTTTCTCCTTTCATTTCTTGCAGCCATGCGCCGCGGCAGAGGACTGCTTCTATCTGCAGATTGGTCGGGTCCACGATCAGCAGGTCGGCGCGCTTGCCAACCTCAACCGTACCAACGATGTCATCAATTCCAAGCATATGTGCGGGGTTGCGCGAGGCACACGAAACCGCCTCACCGAGCGTTGCGCCCGCAAAGCGCATCAGATTTTTCACGCCGTCCCAAAGGTTGAGCGTGCTGCCTGCCAGGGCACCGTCGAGCGTGACCGCGCGCCCGTTTTTGAGAAGCACGGGCTGACCCGCAATGGTGTATTCGCCGTCGGCGCATCCCGTTCCCTGCATCGAGTCGGTCACAAGCACGGTGCGATCGGGGCCGAGGCATCGCCAAGCCAACGCGATCATGTCGGGGCAGATATGCAGCCCGTCCGCGATCAGCTCGCCAAAGGCACCGCCGCAGAGTGCCACGCAAACGGCACCGCCCTCGCGGTGGTGGAGCGGGGGCATGGCGTTGAACAGATGGGTAAAGGAGGTCACGCCGCGCTCGATCGCGAGTCGCGCCTCGTCGGCGGTTGCCATCGTGTGCGCGAGTCCCATCGTGGCGCCGTGGCGTTTTGCCGTGGCGGCAAAGCTACCGTCGGTGTCGAGCTCCCATGCCGCGCTGACGTGGCAGGGAATATGGACGCGGTCCAGGATCGCGTCGAGCTCGGCGGCGTTGAGCGGTGCGAGAAATTGCGTCGGATGAGCGCCGCGTTTGGCGGCGTTGAGGTAGCGTCCTTCAAGATGAATGCCGTCGAATCCGCACGCCTCGATGTTCTCAATCGCCGTGAGCCATTCCTCCACCGTACCCGAGGCGAGGGTGGGAAAGAGTGACGTGACACCGGTTTGAGCATATGCCTCCCTCATTGTCTGCATCTGCGCAGCGGTTGCAGTTTGAAAATCAAAGCCTGCGCGTCCGTGCGTGTGGGCGTCCACGAGACCCGGCAGCAAGAGTTTGCCCGAGAGGTCGAGCGTTTGGTCGGCGTTGTAAGCGACACAGCCCTCGCCGATCGCGGCGATCCGATCGCCGTCCACCAAAGCGTCGGTGGGGGCGGAGAGTGTGCCGTCGGGGCAGAGAAGATTGCCGCCCTTGAACAGTATTTTCACGAAAATCACCTCGCGGTTTCTTCTGTTTCGTTCGATTGATTTTATTATAGCATATCGTGCGGCGTCTGTCAATGCCATGAGATTTTTGTTTACAAACTGCATGCAACATTCAAAGAGCGGTTGATTGACAGACGCACGGCGTTGTGGTATGATGAATGCGAAAACATGATTTTGGAGGAACTGACCGATGCAGGACAGGCTTGTGACCGACCATCGCGACACGTGCTTCACCGATGCCTTTACACGTTATTTTGCCGAGCTTGGCATCAGTGTGCAAAATTGGGAGGGACTTTGGGACGAGATGAACCGAAGTGGTGTTTCTACTCTGTTGCGCGAGCGGGACGGATACGCAATCGGCTTCGTTCAATATGAGGTGATCTGTTCCAAAAGCAGCTTTTTTGAGGAACGGCTCGGATTTGTGCGCGAGATATGGGTCGACACTGCCCTGCGAGGAGCGGGGCACGGACGCGCTCTGCTTGCCCTTGCCGAGGCGGCGTGCCGTGAGGTGGGGGTGAGGCGCATGATCCTCACCAGCGACACCGCCGAGGCGTTTTATCTGCATCTTGGATATTGCCCTCGTGCCGATATCCGCGCCAAAAACGGACTCTGCGTTTACGAGCGACTTTTGCCCAACGCCGATGCATGATTTTGCCTGCGGCAAGCATCAATGCTCGTCAATCATAGCGTCGAGCTCGGAGAGCTCCGCGATGCAATAGGGAAATTGCAGACCGCGCTTTGAGCTGTCGCAGAGGAAAAAGGCGTGCTCAGAGCGCTCCAGCATGGCAAGCTTGACGTTACGCTCCGCCTTGGAGGAGTCGCTGATCTCGCCGTTGCAAATTCCGCGTGCTGAGAAAAAGCATTTGTGCGCACGGATACCGCGCAGATAGCGCTGTGTGTCGCTGCCAACGAGCGCGATCGAATCGTGGAGCATCTCGCCGCCCGTGCAGAAATTTCGCACCTTGAGCTCGGAGAGCACCACGCAAAGGTGCGGGCTGTTGGTGATCACCGTGAGGTCGGCGTGATCCTTGAGATGCGGTGCGAGAAAATAGGTGGTGGAGGAGGCGTCGAGAAAAAGCGTGTCGCCGTCCTCGATCCATTCTGCCGCTTTGGCACAGATATGCTTTTTTGCGGCGATGTTCTTTGCCGCGCGGATGGCAAGCGGCAGCTGCTCGGCATAACTCTCGGTGAGCACCGCGCCGCCAAAGCTGCGCTTGAGCAGACCTCGCCCCTCCAGCTCGGTCAAATCGCGCCGAACGGTTGCGGGGCTGTAATAAAGTGCGGCGCAGATTTCCTTCACCGTCATCTCCTTGTGTTCTTCAAGCAATCGCAGAATATCATTTTGACGTTGCAGAGGGAGCATAAAAACCTCCTTTTGATTGTTTATGATTGTTTTTCGCCTTTATTATAGCGCGTTTCTGATTGAATGTCAAGAGGTGGCATAGCCCTTGACATTTTCTTTTTTTCTGCTAAAATGAAAGAAAAGTGCAAGACCAAACGACGAAAGGGATTTATGATATGGTAACCGTTTACGATTTGATCAATCGCGACCTCATCTGCTCCTGCGGTCGTACGCATCGCTGTGACATCGAGGCGCTCCGCATCGGCGCCGGGGTGCTCTCCGAGCTGCCCACCTTCATTTCGCACCGTCACATTTTGCTTGTTGCCGACGCCAACACCTATCCGCTCTGCGGCGATCGTGTGCGTGAGCTATTGGGCGACCGCATTGAGGCAGTTTGTCTGTTCGACTCCCACGAGGTGCTCGTACCAAATGAGGAGAGCATTGCCGCTCTGCGCGCGCACATGAGCGAGACGACCGATCTGGTGCTCGGCATCGGCTCGGGCGTAATCAATGATCTTTGCAAGTACGTTGCTTTTTTTGCGGGTATCCGAAGCGGCATCATTGCAACTGCCACCTCGATGGACGGCTATGCCTCCTCGGGCGCGGCAATGATTATCGACGGCATGAAGGTGACCTACACCACAAACGCCCCCACGCTCATTCTCGGTGACGTGGATATACTCAAGGCGGCACCGATGGAAATGATCCGCTCGGGTTACGCCGACATCATTGGAAAATACAGCGCACTCTGCGATTGGAAGCTGAGCGAGCTGATCAATGGGGAGTATCTCTGTCCCTACGTTTACGGTATTGTCAAGGAACGGACAGACCGCATCCGCCGCGCGGCAAGGGCACTGACCGAGCGCGATCCCGACGCGATCGGGGAGCTGATGGAGGCGCTTGTGCTCATTGGTGCCTGCCTGACGCTGCTCTCCACTACGCGTCCGGGCTCGGGCAGCGAACATCACCTTTCGCATTATTTTGAGATTACGGGTCTGCTGGAGGATAAGCCCTATTTCCTGCACGGTACCGACGTTGGATACGCAACGGTGGTCACGGCAGGTCTGCGTGAGAAAATTCGCGGCATGCTCATGCCATCCTTCCACCGTATTTCCACCGATCTTCGAGAGGCTTGCTACCGCGCGATCTATGGAACGGCGTGGGGCGAGGTGCGTGACCTGCAAAATGAGGCGGGACGCTATGCTCGCCCGATGGCTGACGTCTACCGCGCAAAATGGAGTGAGGTGCGTGCGATCCTCTCGGAATGTCCCACCGCTGATGAAATTCGCGAGATGCTCACCGACGTCGGCTTTGATCTGTCGGCATTTGAGGCAATGTACGGCGCGACCAAGATTCAGAACGGCATCTGGTTTGCAAAGGACCTCAAGGACCGCTATTCGGTGCTTTGGCTCTACTTCGATCTGTTTATGACAGAGGAAATCGCGAATGAAATTGTGCGTGAAGGTACGCTTTTTGACGTGATGCACCGCGCGGTGGTAAATGAATCGCGTGCCGTGGCAAAGCTTGCGGCAGAGATGGATCGCGATGCCTTCGGCAAGGCACTGCGTCTGCTGCTCAATTCAAGGCTGACCGTGACTTCCGCGTGCGGCTCGTCGGGCTTTGCCACCAAAAAATTCGCGCATTCGCTTTGCTGCATCGAGTGCCCCGCCAAGTTTGTGCCCCCCTCCGAGGCGGTGCACGGCGGCATGGGCGCACTCAAGGAGGGGAACGTTCTTCTGCTCGTTTCCAAGGGCGGCAAAACCGAGGAGCTGCTCCCGCTCTGCGAGATCGCCAAGCGCAAGGGGGCGCATTTGATCGTGGTCACCGCACATCCCGAGGCAGCGCTTGCCAAGGATGCCGACGTGGTTCTGCGTCTGCCCGACACGCCTGAAAGTGACCGCTATGGGGTGATGTCAACCGCAAGCTTTGCGGCAACCATTGCTATTTTCGACGCGCTGATGATGGGACTCATGGAGGCGCGGGACTATCCGCTCTCGGATTTCGCGCTGATTCATCCGGGCGGAGCAGTCGGAAAGCAGATCAACTGACTCAATGGGGCGAAGAATATGAAAACGGTATTGAAAAAAGCCGTCCTCTTTGACATGGATGGCACGCTCTTTGACACCGAGCGCATCTACTACCGCGCCTGGGTGGGAGCGGCACGCGAGATCGGCTTTGTGGGTGATATGGATGCCGTGATGCAGGATATCTTCGGCGTGAGCGAGCATGACATTGGCATCTATTTCCGATCGCACTACGGGCAGGATTTTCCCTTCGACCGCATGCTCGCAATCCGCGCTGAACTGATTGCCGCCGAGATCGAAAAAAACGGGGTCCCGCTCAAGCCGGGTGTGCGTGAGGTGCTCGATTTTTTGCATGCACATGGCATCATTGCCGCACTCGTGAGCTCGGCACCGCGCTTCCGCATCGACGATTTTCTGCGTCGCACCAACCTCGCCCGGGATTTTGCGCATATCGTGAGCGGAGAACGCGTGGAGCGGAGCAAGCCCGCGCCCGACATTTTTCTGCTCGCCGCGCGTGAGCTGGGGGTTGATCCCGCAGACTGCCTCGTCGCCGAGGATTCGCACAACGGTGTGCTCGCGGCGCATGCGGCGGGAATGGACGTGGCACTGATCCCCGATCTCCAGCCCGTCACCGATTCGATCCGACCCTACGTCACCCACCTCATCCCAACCCTCGCGGATCTGAGAATGGGATTAGAATATTAGAATAAAAGAATGCAGG
>CAJKPX010000097.1 GCA_905201895.1 uncultured Eubacteriales bacterium
CGTCAGGCACTTGTGCCCTGCGTCGGTAGCAACGGAACGTTGCGATGGGGCCTACCACCCTGCCGCCTTTCCCCAAAAAGCAACTTTTTTTTGGAATGATGCGAAAAAACTTTTGCATACGTTTTTCTTGTTACGTTAATGAAGCCTATCTGAGAAAAACATCGCAACGTTCCGTTGCTGTGCGAACGCCGACGCGTCGGCTGTTCGGTTCCCCCCCTACCCGCACCCCTTTCTCAAAAGCTTTCCGAAGGTGGATCGAAGCGTCAAGGGGAGTGCGAGCGATTCCTTCCCCGCAGGGGCAATGCTCCGTTTTGTGTGACCGTTTGGAGGAATAGAAAAAGGGTGTGTCTCAAATGCATCGTGCATTTGGTTGACACCCCTTTTTTGACTTTAGTCGAGACGCTCCGAGAGCTTTTTGCCGCCGAGCAGATGAAAATGCAGGTGCTTGACCGACTGGCAGCCGTCCTCGCCGCAGTTGGTGATGATGCGGTAGCCGTTGGTCAGTCCTTCGGCAGCCGCAATCGAGGGAATTGCCTCAAAGATGCGCGCCACGGCAGCGCTGTTTTCGGAATTTACGCCGTCCGCCGAGGCGATATGTGCCTTGGGAACGATCAGGATATGCACGGGCGCCATCGGGTTGATGTCGCGAAAGGCGTAGATCGCTTCGTTTTCATAGACCTTGCTCGAGGGGATTTCCCCTGCAATAATTTTACAGAACAGGCAGTCAGACATCTTGATATTTCCTTTCTTTTGCGTGGTTTTCGGATCACGTCCTTATTATAGCACGCCGCCGCCGCGCTTGTCAAGGCGCGCGGCGTTTTTTGTCTGTCCTTGCGCGCGGAGAATTGACAAACGGGCGGGGGTGTGTTATAATGTACGCAGAAAGCCTTGCTGTCGCAACGCTTTGGGCTTCGCCCTGCCCACACTTCGTGTGGCTGCGTCATTGACGGCTTCGCAAAAATGCCCTTGCAAGCAAGCATTTTTGCTTCATGGTGTAATATACTCAGAAAGATTTGGAAGGGAGGCGATCGGGTGAATATCTGTGTGGAGCGCGATCTGTGGGAATATCTTGCAGGGACCGATAAGACCGTTGTGATGTACGGCATGGGAAACGGCGCCGACAAAATTCTCGGCGAGTGCGCGTCGCGTGGGATCGAGGTTGCCGACTTTTTTGCAAGCGACGGATTTGTGCGCGGGCAGGTCTTTCACGGAAAGACCGTGCTTTCTTGGAGCGCGGTCAAGGAAAAATACGGCGTTTCCAATCTGATCGTTCTGCTTTCCTTCGGGACCTCGCGCCCCGAGGTGCTCGAGGTGATTGAGCGGATCGCCCGAGAAGCAGAGCTTTATGCCCCCGACGTCCCCGCGTTTGGCGACGGGCTTTTTGACCGTCCCTTTTTCGAGGCACACCGCGCCGAGCTTGCGCGCGTGTGGGCGCTGCTTTCGGATGAGGAGTCGCGACGCATTTTCGAGAACGTCATTCGATTCAAGCTCACGGGCAGGATCGAATATCTTGCCGATGCCGAGAGCGATCCCGAGGAGATTTTGAGCGAGCAGATCCGACCCACCGAGATCACAGCCGCCGCCGACCTCGGAGCTTACAACGGCGACACCGTGCGTGCGCTTTTGGAGCATGCGGGCGGATCGGTCAAGCGCGTGTGGGCGATGGAGCCCGATCTACGCAATCACCGCAAGCTGCAGGCTTATGCCGAGGGGGAGGACCGTGCCGAGGTGATCGCCGTGCACGCGGGGGCGTGGTCGTGCGAAGAAACGCTTTTCTTCGATGCGAGCGGGAACAGAAACGCCTCGTTTGGCAGCAATCGCTCGGAGGCACTTTCCAACCGCCCTGCCAAAATGACCGAGATTCGCGCCCTGCCGCTCGACGCGGTGTTGAACGGTGCGCGCGTGGACTACATCAAATATGACGTGGAGGGCTCGGAGCGCGAGGCGCTGATCGGGTCGAGCGAAACGCTTGGAAAATGGTCACCGAGGCTGTTGGTGTCGCTCTACCACCGCAACGAGGACCTGTTTGACCTGCCGCTGCTCGTTCGCGAGCGTTTTCCCGCCTACCGAAGATTTTATCTGCGGCGTTTGCGCGGCGTGCCTGCGTGGGATTTGGACCTGTTTTGCGTCGCGTCGGATTGACCGATTGGGGAGGAAAACTGCCAAAGCTCTGCTTTTTGCAAGAAAAAAGAAGAAATAAAATTTTTTTTGAAAAAGGGGTTGACAAATCGGGTCGGGCGTGATATAATACTAACGTTCCGAAAGCGATAGGTTCGCACGCGAGCATAATCGCTGGTGTGGCTCAATGGCAGAGCAGCTGATTTGTAATCAGCAGGTTGATGGTTCGACTCCGTTCACCAGCTCCACCAAAGTCCACACATGTGGACTTTTATATGGGAGATTTCCCGAGTGGCCAAAGGGGGCAGACTGTAAATCTGTTGCGTCTTCGCTTCGGTGGTCCGAATCCACCATCTCCCACCAACAAAAAACGCACTTTTGTCTACCGACAAAGGTGCGTTTTTTGAACTAAGTGTTCCGCAAGCGGAACGTGAAGTATGCTTCGCAAGTGAAGCGAGGCTACGCCTCGTGAAGTGCGCTTCGCGCGATAAGATGCGGAACACTTAACTTCACTGCTCCGAAGGAGCAACTTCACTGTGCCGCAAGGCACGACTTCACTGCGGCTTGCCGCAACTTCACTGTTGAAATATTTGTAAGTATGTGGTAAAAAACGCACTTTTGTCTACCGACAAAGGTGCGTTTTTTGAACTAAGTGTTCCGCAAGCGGAACGTGAAGTATGCTTCGCAAGTGAAGCGAGGCTACGCCTCGTGAAGTGCGCTTCGCGCGATAAGATGCGGAACACTTAACTTCACTGCTCCGAAGGAGCAACTTCACTGTGCCGCAAGGCACGACTTCACTGCGGCTTGTCGCAACTTCACTGTTGAAATATTTGCAAGTATGTGGTATAATATTGGCGAAAGTGAGGTGCATATCATGTCCGAATCCAAACTTCGCTCACAATCTATGGATTTTGCAGTTCAAATAATAAATCTTGTAAAATCACTTAAAGAAAAGCGAGAATCTATAATATCCAACCAAATCGGCAGAAGCGGCACCTCTATTGGAGCAAACATCCGTGAAGCAGCACAGTATGCTCACGGTAAGGCTGATTTTATTGCCAAGCTTCAAATCGCGCTCAAGGAAGCAAACGAAACGGGATATTGGTTAGAGTTATTGTATAAAACAAACTACATTACCGAAAGCGAATACAAAACGCTTGATTCCGCTTGCACGAGTATAAGGGTTATGCTGATATCTTCTATCAATACAGCAAAGGAGAACCAATGAATACCTATATTACGGATTTGCTGAAGAGAATAAAAGCAATTCTTGTATCAGATGAACAGCCTTCTCTAGAATTCATTGATTCTACAATTGGCGAGCTTGAAATGATGAAAATGGAAATTGAACAGCATATCACCAATATGCCGCAGGAAGAAGAATACAAAAATATACGTTGTTCTGCCGAATGCACCATTGAAAAGCTTTCGCAAATTTTGGATTTACTCGAAGAGCTTCCTCATGATGAAAAGCTTGTATGTGAAATTGTCGAACTGATTGAGGAAATCAGTTATTGACTTACGCACCTTTTTTGCGTTTTTACCTAACCCCGCGCACCGTTTGCGCGTTTCTTCGCAACACAAAAAGCACCGCATTTGCGGTGCTTTTTGTGTTGGTGGGAGATGGTGCTGTGAGCTACCGATTCAAGAATTGCGGACGGTGCACGTTTATTTGAGACGAAAGCGGTGCTTTTGCTTGACAAAAGCTGTGCAGAATGATATACTACTGGTGTCGGCTTGTCGGAAGTCGAATCGAGCTGAGAGCCGGAGCTGAGAACAGGAGGGAAAGACAATGAAAAAATATGACGTTGCGGCATACATTTGGCCGTCCTATACCGGTGATGAGCCGAGATCGAGAATCTTTTGGCCGGAGGGCTACGGCGAGTGGCAAACGGTAAAATCCGCAGTTACCCGATATGAGGAGCAGCCCTGGCCGAGAAGACCTCTTTGGGGCTATGTGAACGAGGCAGACCCGTATGTGATGGAAATGGAGATCGAGGCGGCAGCCGCGCACGGCGTAAATGTCTTTATCTACGATTGGTATTGGTACGACAACCGCCCCTTCCTTGAGCAGTGTCTGGACAACGGGTATCTCAAGGCGAGAAACAACGATAAGGTGAAGTTCTATCTGATGTGGGCAAATCACACGGCAACCTCTCTCTGGGATAAGCGGACCGCACATCTGAATACCCCCATATGGGACGGAGCGGTTGACAGAAAGACCTTTGAGTATATTGTTCAGCGCACCATCAAGAAGTATTTCAGTCATCCCTCATATTATAAGATCGACGGAAAGCCCGTATATATGCTTTATGAAATACCCAACCTTGTCCGCGGACTTGGTGGAGTGAAGGAGGCGATCGACGCGCTGGAGTATTTCCGCGCCGAAACGGTGAAGGCGGGATTTCCGGGGCTTGAGCTGCACGTTTCGATCAGATGCCCCGAGTACAGAGCGCGCATGCTTGACGAAAATACGAGTATTCTTGATTTTATCAACATGGCGGGCTTCAACGGTGTGACTCACTATAATTTCGTTGATTACGCCACCCTGACCAAGACCTATATGGATGTGCTTGAGGACGTTAAGGCGGAATGGGCGGACGCGGAGAAGAACATCAACGCTCAGCTTTATCCCGACGTCTCTCTCGGATGGGAGAACACGCTCCGCTTTCGGGATCCGAGACCGAGAAAGCATATCTGCACCGAAAATACACCCGAGGCAGTCCAAAAGGGCTTCGAGCTCGCAAAGGAATATGTGGATTCGCACCCCGATATGAAGGCACCGCTTGTGGTCGTGAACAGCTGGAACGAGTGGACGGAGGGAAGCTATTTTGAGCCCGATGACCTGAACGGCTACGGATATCTGGAGGCTTGTAAAAGGGTCTTCACGGAGTAATTGAATAAACACAAGCCGATGGGGAGCCTTCCAAATCCCCGTCGGCTTTTTCTCAACGGGCATCGGAGCGGGCTGCTGCAGACGGCGGAGCGATCCCGAACGCCGAAGGCGAAGAAGCCGATGCTTTCCTTCCCAACACAAAAGGCACTGCGAAAGCGGTGCTTTTTGTGTTGGTGGGAGATGGGCGCCGCGAGGAGCGGCGGG
>CAJKPX010000098.1 GCA_905201895.1 uncultured Eubacteriales bacterium
GTGCAAGCCACCAGCACGGCTGGTGGTCATGACTGTCGCACCGAAAAACGGCTTTTTTGAGGAAAGATACAAGTTGAACAAAAGGAAAGAAAGAGATTTGATGAAAATGACGAATTTTTCTTCAACCACAATATCTTGTGTAAAAATATTTTGCAAAACACAAAATATTGTGCTTTTTACCCTTGACAAGCAGGAGCAAATATGATATACTGTTAACGCAATCTCGCCGGAATGCGGCGAGAGGTCGAGGGCGACGGGCAGCGATGCGCGCCACCCGATGCAAACGGGCGGAGAGGAGCGAAAAATCCGATGAATATTCAGGGTTATCAGAAAATGACGCTCCTGGACTATCCCGGGAGAGTGGCATGCACGGTTTTTACGGGCGGCTGCAATCTGCGGTGTCCCTTCTGTCATAACGCGGGGCTGGTTGAAGCACCAACGGCGCATGAGAGCGCTGAGGGAGACGTGCTCGACTATCTCGCAAAAAGAAAGGGATTGCTCGATGGCGTTTGCATCACGGGAGGTGAGCCGCTCCTGCAGCCGGATCTGGCAGAGTTTCTCAAGCGAGTTCGTGCAATGGGACACTCGGTTAAGCTCGACACCAACGGTACCATGCCCCAACGTCTGGAGGCACTTCTGCACGAGGGTCTGGTTGATTACGTGGCGATGGACGTCAAAAGCTCTCCCCGTGGCTATGCGCGCGCGGTGGGCTGTGAGGTCGATCTCGGCGCGATCGGGCAGAGCATGGAGCTGATTCGTGAGAGTGGCTTGGAATATGAATTCCGCACCACGGCGGTGAAGGGAATTCATACCGTCGGCGATTTCTCCGAGATCGGAGAATGGCTCAAGCCCTGCGACCCTTATTTCATTCAATGCTTCGTGGATTCGGGCAATCTTCTCGGCAGCGGCGTTTCGGCGTTTGACGAGGGAGAGATGCAAGCGATTCTGCGGACAGTCGTTCCCCATCTTCCTCGCACACAGCTGCGCGGCATGTCGTAGAGCCTGTCAACGGTTGGCGCGGAGGACCCACAAACAGCACACCCCGGCAATTCGGAAACACATAAGAGAAAAACAAAAAAAGGAAAGAGGAGAAGTATGTATCGCGTAAACAAAAGAGACGGTAAGGTTGCGGAGTTTGACATTTCGAAGATCTCCGAGGCGATCAAAAAGGCATTCGATGCCTGCGAGCGCCAATACAACGAAAACATCATTGATTTTCTGGCATTGAAGGTCACCTCGGATTTTGAGCCGAAGGTAGCCGACGAGCTGGTTGCGGTAGAGGATATTCAGGACAGCGTGGAGACCGTTCTGGTTCAGGCAGGCTATGCAGACGTTGCAAAGGCATATATTCTGTATCGCCGTCAGCGCGAGAAGATGCGCAACATGAAGTCCACCATCCTCGACTACAAGGAGCTGGTTGACAAATACGTAAAGAACATTGACTGGCGCGTAAAGGAGAACTCCACCGTTACCTATTCGGTTGGCGGTCTGATTCTCTCCAACTCGGGCGCGATCACGGCGAACTATTGGCTCTCCGAGATTTACGATGACGAGATCGCAAACGCGCACAAGAACGCCGACATCCATCTGCATGATCTTTCGATGCTCACGGGCTACTGCGCAGGCTGGTCGCTCAAGCAGCTCATCGAGGAGGGTCTTGGCGGTGTTGGCGGCAAGATCACCTCGGCACCCGCAAAGCATCTGGCAACGCTCTGCAACCAGATGGTCAACTTCCTCGGCATTATGCAGAACGAGTGGGCGGGCGCACAGGCATTTTCTTCCTTTGATACCTATCTGGCTCCCTTTGTCAGAACCGATAATCTGAGCTATGACGCCGTGAAGAAGTGCATCGAGTCCTTTGTTTACGGTGTAAACACCCCCAGCCGTTGGGGTACGCAGGCGCCCTTCTCGAACATCACGCTCGACTGGACCGTTCCTCATGACCTCGAGGACGAGTATGCGATCGTTGGCGGCAAGAGAATGGACTTCAAGTACGGCGACTGCAAGAAGGAAATGGATATGATCAACCGCGCCTTCATCGAGATCATGATCGACGGTGACGCACACGGCCGCGGCTTCCAGTATCCCATTCCCACCTATTCGATCACGAGAGATTTCGACTGGTCGGAAACCGAGAACAACAAGCTGCTCTTTGAGATGACCTCCAAGTACGGCACTCCCTATTTCTCCAACTACGTCAACAGCGACATGGAGCCCTCCGACGTGCGAAGCATGTGCTGCCGTCTGCGTCTGGACCTGCGCGAGCTGCGCAAAAAGTCGGGCGGCTTCTTTGGAAGCGGAGAGAGCACCGGCTCGGTCGGCGTTGTTACCATCAACATGCCCCGCATCGCTTATCTTGCAACCGATAAGGCAGATTTCTTCCGCCGCCTCGATCACCTCATGGACATCGCGGCTCGCTCGCTCAAGATCAAGCGCACCGTGATTACCCGTCTGCTTGACGAGGGACTCTATCCCTACACCAAGAGATATCTCGGCACCTTTGCAAATCACTTCTCCACGATCGGTCTGGTCGGCATGAACGAGGCAGGCCTGAACGCAAAGTGGCTCAGAAAGGACATGACTCACAAGGAAACCCAGGAGTTTACGCAGGAGGTTCTCAACCACATGCGCGAGCGTCTCTCCGACTATCAGGAGATGTACGGCGACCTGTATAACCTCGAGGCTACTCCCGCAGAGTCGACCTCTTACCGTCTTGCAAAGCATGACCGCAAGTTCTATCCCGACATCATTTGTGCATCCGATGCCGACACCCCCTACTACACCAACAGCTCTCACCTGCCTGTTGGCTACACCGATGACGTGTTCTCGGCACTCGACATTCAGGACGGTCTGCAGACCCTCTACACCTCGGGTACCGTATTCCACGCATACCTCGGTGAAAAGCTGCCCGATTGGAAGGCTGCTGCAACCATCGTGCGCAAGATTGCAGAGAACTATCGCTTGCCTTACTATTCGCTCTCTCCCACGTACTCGGTATGCCGCGACCACGGCTATATCGCAGGCGAGCACTTTACCTGCCCCAAGTGCGGCAAGGAGGCTGAGGTTTACAGCCGTATCACCGGCTACTACCGCCCCGTGAAGAACTGGAACGACGGTAAGTCGCAGGAATACAAGGAGCGCAAGGTTTACAACATCGAAACCTCGGTTCTCACTCACAGCGGACCGCTCGCAGAGGGCTGTGCTTGTGAGGATGTCAGGGAGAATGAGACTCTGGCAGACGGCGTATACCTCTTTGCATCGGCAACCTGCCCCAACTGCAAGATTGCAGAGGCACTGCTCGCAAAGGCAAACGTTACCTACACCAAGATTCTTGCCGAGGAGAACGTTGCCCTTGCCGAGGCACTCAAGATTCGTCAGGCTCCCACGCTTGTCAGTGTTGCGGGCGGCGAGGTTGAAAAGTTCGTTTCGGTTCCCAACATCAAGAAGTTCATTCAGGCTACGGCAAACGTATAAAACCAACGTACCGATTTTTGGCTGAAGCAGCCGATCTCATATTATGAAGGGACGTGGGGCTGCGTCGGGAGATGCAGCCCCACAAAATAACAGTATGTATGATATTATCATTGTAGGCGGAGGTCCTGCGGGGCTTTGCGCGGCGATCTACGCCAGACGTGCAAACAAGAGCGTTCTGATTCTCGAGCGCGATGCCTTTGGCGGGCAGATCGTTTTTTCTCCCAAGGTGGAAAACTATCCCGGCTTTGAAACGTTGAGCGGAAGCGAGCTTGCCGACAAGCTGGTGAGCCATGCGCTCGGGCAGGGAGCCGACGTGGAGGTGGAGACTGTCACGCGCGTTCGCGATGAGGGGGACGTCAAGGTGGTTGAGACCGAATCGGGGCTCTCCTACGAATGCCGTGCCGTGATTATTGCAAACGGCGCAAAGCACCGTCATCTGGGTCTGCCCAACGAGGAAAAATTCATTGGTGAGGGCATTTCCTTCTGCGCGGTGTGTGACGGCGCGTTTTACAAAAATAAGACCGTTGCGCTGGTTGGCGGCGGAAATTCGGCTCTGCAGGAGGCGATCCTGCTCTCTGAGACTTGCAAAAAGGTCTATGTCATTCAAAATCTCGATTTCCTCACGGGTGAGCGTCGCCTCGAGGAAATTTTGCGCAAGAGGGGCAACGTGGAGATCATCACGGGAACCGTGATCGCAGAGATTCCCGACCGTCCCGAATTTGACCGCGTGGTGACCCGTCGCGTTGCCGACGGTGTTGAACAGACGCTTGAGATCGACGGCATGTTCGTTGCCATCGGTCTTGTCCCGGAAAACGGCGCGTTTGCTGACGTTGCCGCGCTCGACGGTGCAGGTTATTTTGCATCGGGCGAGGATTGCACCACCTCAAGCCGCGGCATTTTTGTGGCAGGTGACTGCCGCGCGAAGGGAGTTCGACAGGTTTCCACCGCCACGTCCGACGGCGCGGTTGCGGCAATCGCCGCATGTCGTTACATCGACTCGCTATGACATACGATTTTGCCTTTTTCTTTACTAATATCATGCTTGGCGTAGGGCTCGCAATGGACGCCTTTTCGGTGTCGGTTGCGAACGGACTCAACGAGCCTTGCATGCGCACGCGAAAGATGATTGGAATTGCAGGTACCTTTGCGCTCTTTCAGGGGCTCATGCCGCTGATCGGTTGGTTTTGCGTGCACACGCTGCTTTCCTATTTTCAAGCCTTTGAGCCCTTCATTCCGTGGATTGCGCTTGCACTGCTTGGCTTCATTGGAGGAAAAATGCTCTGGGAGGGCATCACCTGCAAATGTGAGGACGCCGACAAGCCTTGCACGCGTCTTGGTGTGGCGGCGCTGCTTTTGCAGGGTGTGGCTACCTCAATCGACGCGCTTTCGGTCGGCTTCACCATTGCCGAATACGATGCCATTGCCGCGACTGTGGCGGCTCTGCTCATCGCGCTCGTCACCTTTATCATCTGCGCGCTCGGACTCCTGATCGGGCGTCGGGTCGGCACCTGCGTGGCAGGGAAGGCAGGCATCTTCGGCGGCATCATCCTTATCATCATCGGACTCAACATCTTCATCCAAGGCGTTTTCCTTTAATGGATTGTTAACAGGGGGAGGGAGAGAACTTTTTGAAAAAAGTTCTCTCCCTCCCC
>CAJKPX010000099.1 GCA_905201895.1 uncultured Eubacteriales bacterium
GGGAGAGGCGCTTTTTTCAAAAAGCGCCTCTCCCCTCCCCTGCAAACAAATACCTCTCTCCCCTTACCCACGGCGGCGCGGCGCGCGGCGGCATTCGGGGCAAACGTAGTGGACGGGGAGCTCATAGTCCTCAATTTCGGTGCCGAGAGCCGACTCAATGGAGTCAGCGAGCGCGGGCAAACGGATATCGGAGATTTTACCGCACTTATCGCAGAGCAGATGATCGTGCGGCTCCATGATCTTGTCGAAGCAATCGGCAACGCCGTCGATGTGGATGCGCTTGACCAGACCTGCCTCGTTCATGGCATTGAGGTTGTTGTAAATCGTTGCCATTGCGATGCTGGGCATTTTCAGCTTGGCGAGGAAGAAAACCTCATCGGCGGTGAGATGGCGGTCGGATTGCTTGAGGATCGAAAGGATCAATTCACGTTGTTTTGTCATAATCAGCCTCACAAAATTGAAAATAGGAATAATTCTAATTCTATTATATAGCAATAAATGGGATTTGTCAAGCGCTTTTGTATGCTTTTTCGGAATTATTTGTCAAAAAGGAACCGTTTTTAGGCGGCGGATGCTTCTCTGCTGCTTGACTGCGCTGAATCTTTCAAGGGGGGACCCTGCCGAGAATTTACAAAATTACGCTTTTTTGTCGCCTCAAAATGTGATAAAATAAAAAAAGGATATTACGAAAGGAGACGGACGCGATGATTGAGATTTACGGCGTGCGCATGTCGATGCTGCCCAGTCACCACGTGATGAGTGAATGCTTGCCGACCGAGCTTTACGAGACCTGGCGCATGCGTCACCGAGGCATGCGCAGCGAGAACACGTCGAAAAGCAGCCTGGCAGGGCTTTATCTGCTCCGGCATTGCATGCAGGAAATCGAGCTGTGCTATGACGAGGACGGCAGACCCTACTCCGTGGGGAGCACGGTTGATTTCAGTATCACGCACACAAATGATCTGACTCTGCTCGCGCTCGACCGAGGCGGCGAGGGGCGCTCTCCACGCGTGGGACTGGACGCCGAGGATTTGTCGCGTCTTGCGAGTATGCGTATCTGTCCGATCGCAGAGCGTTGGTTCTCGCCCAAGGAATACGCAGCCTTTCTCGCGGAGCCAACCGATGACGTCTTTTTGCAGATTTGGACCCGAAAGGAGGCGCTCGTCAAGTGGGCGGGAAGCGGCATGCGAGGTCTGCGTCATGCTGATACGGTGCGCGCAGGAGAACGCTACGGTGTTAAATTTACGGAATATCGCATCGACAACATGCTTGTCGCACTCTGTTCGGCAGCAGATGCCGAGTCCCCACATGACGTTCAGTTGCTGTCGGTCTCCGATCTGACGGCGCTCGGGCTCCCCGAGGTTGAGGGGTGAGAGGCGGTTGCATTACCGAGCCTTTGACGTCGGTAGGCGAGAGGCGAGCAGCCAACCTGCTTTTTGAAGGCGTTTGAAAAATAGTAGGCGTTGTGATAACCGCAGGAGGCGGCGATCTCGTTGATGCGCGTGTCGCTCTCAAGGAGCAGATATTTGGCTCGTTGCATGCGCAGACCGATCAGAAAATCCGAGAGTGTGCAGTCCATCTGTCGCTTGAATTTTCCGAGCAGACCGATGCGCGAGATGTGGAGCTCCTCGGCGAGTGCCTCCACGCGGATCGGCTCGGCAAGATGCGCGGTCATGTAGCGGATGACGTAAGCAACGTCGCGATCCTGTCTCCCCGATGCGTTGCTCTCCCTCTGCTCGTGAATCGCATGCTCCCAAAGCATCTGGCAGAGGGTGCAGAGCGTTGCTTCCTTGGCAACGGCAGGCGGAAGTGCGTTGGCGGCATCAAGTGTCTCTCCAAGCGCGCGAGCATGTGTGTGCGGCAGGATGAGCTTGCCTGCGCGCGGGAGGGGGAGCGGCAGATCGTCCGCTGCAACAAAGCCGAATTGATGAAAGGAAATGGGCGAGGTCACCTCTCTCTCAAAGTGCAGATTTTGAGGGAAAAAGGCGATCTCGTCCTTTTCAATTTGAAAGGTTTGCTCTCCAAAGCGGCAGGAAAAAGCCCCCTCTGTGATCAGGAGCACCATGTGCCAGGGGCGCGACCCCGCAGGCATTTCAAACGCCTTCCGTTCCGAAAAATGGTTGTAAAACACGAGTCTGATACTGTTATTCATGCGGGAGCTCCTTTTTTTCGTTTTTTTGAACCGAGATCATACGCTTGCCGACGGGCTGTTCACCATTTTTTGCTATGCCTTAACAATTTTATATTTTTATTATAACAAATCCTATTGCGATTGTCAAACAAAAGATATAAAATGATAAAAAGACGTAAAAGGACGTAAAAGGGCGTTGCCCCGAGGGGCGGCGCGCAGGAGGTATTTTATGAATCCAAATCTTATGCATTGTGAAAAGGAGACCGAGCTTTGCATCGTTGGCGGTGGACTTTCGGGCTCGTTTGCGGCTCTGGCGGCGGCTCGTCGCGGCACGCGGGTGATCCTGATTCAAGATCGCCCCATGCTCGGCGGCAACGCATCGTCCGAGATTCGCATGTGGGTGCGCGGTGCGAAGGGGACCTATGATCGCGAAACGGGTCTGATCTCCGAGCTGGAGGAGCGAAATATTCACGGCAATCCCACGCTGGTGCACTCACTTTTCGACGCCACGCTCTACGGTATGCTTGCCGAGAACCCCAATATCACGCTTCTGCTCAACACCTCCTGCGTGGATGCCGAGGTGGAGAAAAACCGCATCCTTGCGGTGCGTGCGTGGCAAAGCACCACCTACACCTGGTTTACGGTGCGTGCCAAAATTTTTGCCGATTGCTCGGGTGACAGCATCCTCGCACCGCTCTGCGGTGCCGAGTACCGCCGCGGCAGAGAAGGGAAGACTGAGTACGGCGAGCAGATTGCCCCCGATGTGGCGGATTCCTGCACAATGGGCATGTCGATCATTCTTGCCGCACGCGAGACCGATCATCCCGTGCCTTTCACGCCGCCCTCCTTTGCCGCAAAATTTCCAACCGACGCCTCCTTCAGCGGAGACGAGGGGGAGAGCGTGCACGCGCAGCTGCGAGATCATATCATCGGCACGAGCAAGGCAAACCTGTGGTGGGTTGAGCTTGGCGGAAACTGCGATTCGATCCATGACGCCGACCGTCTGCGCGACCGCTTGCTTGCCAATATCTACGGCGTTTGGGATCACATCAAGAACTGCGGGGACCACGGCATGGAGAATTGGGACCTCGAATGGGTCGGCTTTCTCCCGGGCAAGCGTGAATCACGGCGCTACGTGGGTGACGTGGTTGTCACCGAGCACGACGTGATCTCGGGCGGTCATTTTGAGGACGAGGTTGCTTACGGCGGCTGGCCGATGGACGATCACAACCCCTATGGAATGGAAAAAAATCCCCACAGCAACACCGCATCAATCATGATCCCCGTTACCGAGATTTATGGGCTGCCGTACCGTGCACTCTATTCTCGCAACGTGGAAAATCTGATGTTTGCGGGGCGCAATATCAGCGTCACGCATGCCGCGCTTTCCTCCACGCGCGTGATGGGAACCTGCGCGCTGCTTGGTCAGGCAATGGGAACGGGGGCGGCGATCGCGTTGGCACACGGCACCACGCCGCGCGGTGTTTACGAGCACCATCTCCGAGAGCTGCAGAGTGCGGTGCAGGAGGACGGTATCTTTCTGCCGCATATTCCGCGAGAGGTCTCGGCGCTCACGCGCTTGGCAACGCTTAATATCAGCGATGCTGAACGTGACACTCTTTGGAACGGCATCGAGCGTCCGCGTAGCGGCACCGACGAGAACGGCATTCGCCGGCAGGTTGGGGAGAGCTTGGTCTTTACATTTGACCGTCCCGAGCAGCTTGGCAGCCTGCGCCTCCGCTTCGACCCCGACTACTCGCGCATGTCAATCTCGGACAACAAAAAAATGCGCGTGTTCGCCATGAAGCTGCACACGGGCAAGGATTTCAGACCCGTGCGCGTGGCAAGCACGATCGCGCGCGGCTTCGCGGTCTATGCCGACGGGGTTGAGATTTTCCGCGAGGAGAACAACTATCTCTCGCTCGTGAAAATCCCGCTGAACTGCAGAGCACGCGAGCTTCGCGTGGAGTGGCTCTCGACCAACGGAGCGCCCGACGTGCATCTCTTTGCTGCCGATTTCATTTGATGATACGGAGTGGAATATCGCTATGAATCTGATCTATTACGGAACCGCCGCAGGTGCGGGAATTCCCGAAATTTTTTGCTCCTGTCGCGTTTGCGAGCAGGCGCGGCGCGAGCGTGGGAAAAATATCCGCACGCGCTCGCAGGCAGTGCTCGACAGCTGCATTTCGATCGACTATCCCGTTGACACCTTTTTGCACACGCTTCACGGGGGCTTGGACATGCGCCGCATCAAGCACGTCCTGGTCACGCACAATCACCACGATCATTTTCTGCCTGCCGACGTGTTGAGCCGTCCGCAGGGAGTGGACGGAACACTGCATTTTTATTTGAGTGAGAGGTCGGGTCGCAGCTTCCGTGCGTCTGTGGAGACTACCGAGGAGGCATATCGCAGCGGCAAACGCATCCGCACGAGTGATTTTCGCGTGGAGGTGCACACGCTGCGCATGTTTGAGCCGATCGAAATTCTCGACTACACCGTGATCCCTCTGCATGCGCGCCATGCCGAGGAGACCGAAGCACTCAATTTTGTGATCCAAAAGGGCGGCAAAAGCATCCTTTGGGCACATGACACGGGGCTGTTCCACACCGACACGCTCACCTATCTGCGCGAGAGCGGAATTCGCTTTGATTTCGTTTCGCTCGACTGCACCCTGGGGCGCGGGGAGCAGATCACAAGGTCGCACATGGACCTCGATTGGTGCGTCCAAACGGCAGGGGTCCTGCGCGAGCAGGGAAATGCCGACGCCGACACCGCCTTTGTGCTCTCGCATATCGGGCACCTTGTCGAGCGTACTCACGGTGAGCTCACCGCCGAAGCCGCTCCCTTCGGATTCTCTGTTGCCTACGACGGCATGCACGTGGAGATTTGAGGGGAATGGGTGTTTTGCAGGGGGAGGGAGAGAACTTTTTGAAAAAAGTTCTCTCCCTCC
>CAJKPX010000100.1 GCA_905201895.1 uncultured Eubacteriales bacterium
AATTGCACTTGACTATAGCAACCACGCGCGACCGTCATTCCTTATGACATGTTGCAGTTGCAGTTGCTATCGAAGAGGCACTTAAGTAATCCTTGATTTATAAGGTTTTTTGACGCTTTGTAGGGGCGAACAGTGTTCGCCCGCGGGCGTTCAATGAACGCCCCTACAAAATCACAAATAAAAAGTTGGACACATCATTTTGGGCGTAAGCTCCGGGGTGATGTGTCCGATATTTTTACATAATAGGAGGCTCATTCCTCGGATCGCTTGAAGCATCTGTTAGGCAATCGCGAGCCACGTGCGCCTCTCCGCCCCGTTGCGGTTAATTTTGTGATATTTTTTAATATCCAAAAAAAGTCTTGAAACAAAAAATACTTTACAAAAAAAACTTTTTATGATATAATAATTTTAGTAATTATTTTTGGAGGTTATTTTGCTTATGAAAAAAATGATTAGAACCGTCGCATTGTTCATGTCGTTGTTGCTGTGCTTTTTAGCAACTTCCTGTAATACGAGCAATAGCAAGGACAATGACAAATCGCTCTACGAGCTTGCAGTGGAAGGCGGCTATACCGGCTCCGAGGCAGAGTGGGATGCATTGATAAACAGTGATGCAAAAAATCTTTACGAGCTTGCGGTGGAAGGCGGTTACACCGGATCCGAAGCAGAGTGGAATGCGTTGATAAACGGCAATAGCAAAACGCTTTACGAGCTTGCGGTGGAAGGCGGTTATACCGGATCCGAAGCAGAGTGGAATGCGTTGATAAACGGCAACGGTCAGCCGGCAACCGACGAAGACAAAGCAATGCTTGCAGATCTCCTTCATACCAAACACAAGCTAAAGGTTGATGAAAACGGCGAATTTACTGTGTTGGTGCTTTCCGATACACACATCGGTATGAGTGGTCAATCGGGGCTATCAAGCGAAGAAAGCCAACGGATAAAGCAGTTGGTTGATGAGGAACAACCCGATTTGGTGGTGTTTGACGGAGACATCACTCACGATTTGAATACGGCTGGACAGCTCAGAACTGCAATTTCGAGCCTGGTTTCTTACATAGAAGAAAAGCAGATCCCTTGGGCACACGTTTACGGCAATCATGACCGGGATACAGACGGCATGTCAAGAGAAAAGCAGCAAAAAATTTACGAAAGCTATGAATATTGCGTTTCCGAGGCAGGTCCCGAAGACATTTCCGGCGTGGGCAATTTTGTTTTACCCGTATATAGCTATGATGAAACAAGCATCGTATATAATGTTTGGGGAATCGACTCGCACGGGTATTTATACGACAATATGAGTCAAGGTGTCAACGATCCTACGATCATTCAACACAACACTGCAACATTCCGCAAATACGAACACATTAAAATGGACCAGATTGAGTGGTATTTAAAGGCGTCGAGATTGCTTGAAGAATATAACGGCGCAAGAATTCCTGCCATGATGGCGTTCCACATTCCCCTTCAGGAAAGCATGTTTGCGTGGGAGCTGAGAAACAACTCTGCCGTCATTCCCGAGTGGACCGGAGAAAAGAGAGAAGGAAACGTTGCTGCATCGGCAATGAACTCCGGCATGTTCAGTGCAGTTGTTTCGCGCGGAGACGTGGAGCTCATCGTAAACGGACACGAGCATGAGAACGACTTTATGGTAAAGTATAAAAATGTGATGCTTTGCTATAGCGCAACGCCCAGCAGACAGGGCTATTGTGATGATGATATGCTTGGTGGAAGAGTGATCCACTTCAAGCAAGGTGCAAGCAAGGATATTACAACCTACATGACCTATGACAAGCCGATCGATCTGCCTTATTCGGAGGTCGCAAAGGTCGATTTTGAAACCTCTACCAAAATAGCGCAGAAGGCGGGAGAGTCCCATATGCCTTTGGTAAGTGATTTTGAAATTGTCAGGGCGCCGGGAAAAGGGGTGAACGGCTCTACTGCGTTAAGCATTAAATTGCTCAGAGATTCGCATGGCAGTAGTGCAGGTAGCTGGAGTACGGGATATCTTTCCGTTGATTTGCCTGCGCTGAGCTACGTTGGCTCAAACAAATATTTAAGAGTTTGGATCGACATGACCGACGTTACCGCTAAGCTTGACTTCAGAAAGGCGGCATTTGGCTTCTATGACATAAACGGAACCCTGTACAACGCAGATAACAAAGGACAGGTCACAACCTTCTATGCCCTTGCAGAAGGGGATACGGAATGGAAGGCAATGTCCACAGGTACAGACGGTTGCTTCGGTCTTGACCAAAACTCGCCTATGTCCGGCTTTAAGGGCTGGCTCGCATTCCCGCTTGAGCATATCATCACCGAGAACGGAGCAACGCCTTCTTCTGATACGGTTATTGCAAAGATTTATATCTATCACAACATAAAGGACAGATCTATGCTGAATCAGCCCTTCTATTTGGATGATTTCGAGTTTGTGGTTGATTATAAAGCTTTTCAAAAATGAGGTTGCAGTTGCGATCGAAGAGGCGCTGAAGTAATCCTTGATTTATAAGTTTTTTGACGCTTCGTAGGGGCGAACAGTGTTCGCCCGCGGGCGTTCAATGAACGCCCCTACAAATTCAATAAAAAAGTCGGACACGTCCTTTGGGAGGTTTCTCCATGTGATGTGTCCGATATTTTTACATAACAGGAGGCTCATTCCTCGGATCGCTTGAGGCGTCTGTCGGAGCGGAGTGATCCACCGTGACGGCTCGGAACGGTATGGTTGATCTGTCCATACCTGAAAATTGCGTTTTGAATGAAAAAAAGCTGAAATAATAAAAAATGATAGGTGATAAAATGGTAAAAAAAGTGATCACTACCCCACTTGATGATAACGAGCTTGATAAAAGGATAGAGCTTAACTTTCACCGTTTGGCGGAGGGCGATTATTATCGCATCGGAGAGGTCTTTTCGCCTGCGAGCTATAGCTGGCAGGGCGACAAGGAGGGACGTGCGCTTCTGGCATTTGTGATGCATTACAAGATCAGCGGCAGAGTGATTCCTTGCATGGAGCAGATGCTCAAGCAGATGAGCGAGATCACCAATGCCGACGGATATTTCGGTCCCATATATACCGACGTCATCCACGAGCAGCAGCTCTCGGGGCACTCGTGGCTTCTGCGCGGCTTGTGCGAGCACTATGAGGTGTTCGGAGACGCCTTCAGCCGCTCTGCAATTGCAAGCGTCATCGAAAATCTGTATCTGCCCAAGCGCGGAAAATTCGCCTCCTACCCTATCGAACGCGAGCAAAAAAGCGGCGGTGACGTGAGCGGTTCGAGTAGCGGTATTCTGAACGGATGGCAGCTCTCAACCGATATCGGATGCGCATTTATGAGCATCGACGGGCTTTCTCACGCCTACGGTGTGACCAAGGATACGCGCGTTCGGGAATTGGTCGACGAGATGATCTCGGTGTTTCTCTCGATTGACAAGATAGCACTGCGCGCACAAACCCACTGCACGCTCACGGCGGCACGCGGCATGATTCGTATGTATAGCGAAACCGAGGATCGCGGCTATCTTGACGGAGCAAAGGATATTTTGAAGCTCTACGCGCAAAACGGGGGCATGACCGAGACCTATCAGAATCTCAACTGGTGGGGGCGTCCCGATTCCTGGACAGAGCCATGCGCCATTGTGGACTCTCTGATGGTTGCGGGCGAGCTCTACCGCATCACGGGCGAGGAGGGCTACCGCACGCTGGCGGCAAGGATCTACCACAACGGTCTTGCAACCGCCCAACGTGACAACGGCGGCGCAGGTACCGACACAATCGTGCTCAACGGCACGACCGATTACCTTGCCTCGAAGATGTTCGAAGCATATTTTTGCTGTACCATGCGGCTTGCCGAGGGGCTTTGGTACGTCTTCAAAAACAAGGAAATCCTTTCCGCCAAGCTTGATGGCAGGGTTACCAAAAAAGGCAGGATCTATTCCGACGGCGACATCATTTATGCCGAGGTAAGCGGCGGCGCGGAGCAATACGCCGAGCATTTTACCGAGGTGGACGGACATCGACTTTGTCCGATCGTCAAATATTACAAGGTTCCCCGCCAGATCATGGATGCATCCAAGCAGAGAATTCTCTTTTGATTCCGAAGTGTATTTTATGCAGATCATTCGCAAAAAAAAAAGCAGACACACCGACCGATCAAATCGGAAACGGTGTGTCTGTTTTCTTCTGATGACGAAATTCAAACCGATGATCGCACATCCCGAGGCTTCATCCCCGTTACACCTGAAAAGGCGCGGTAGAAGCCTGACGTGCTGGTAAACCCGCTCTCCAACGCGGCATCGAGGACGCTCACGTCCCCCTGCTTCAAGAGAGAGATCGCACGTTGCACGCGACACTGAACAATATAATTCTGCAGGCATACGCCGCTATATTCCCGAAAGATACGCGAAAGATAGGAGGGCGAAATGCCAAATTTTCTGGCAAGTTCGTTTCTCGAAAGAGCCTCTTGCAGGTGCTCCTTGATATAAACCATCACACAGCACACAATTTGATAGCAGTTATCGTTGCATCGGGTGGGAGTGGAAGCATCATCGGCTGCTGTGCCATTGGCGGTCAGGCGGTTGGTGCCGCGGCGGCACTTTGCAAAAAATATGACTGCACACCGCGTGCATTGGCTCCGCTCCACATCCGCGAGCTGCAGCAGCAAATCCTCAAGGGTGACGGATTCTTGCCGAACGTATACAACGAGGACGCACACGATCTGGCGAGGTCTGCCGTCTTTACCGCAAGCTCGCACAAAATCGGCGGTGAGCCCGAGCAGGTCAACCGCGGATATTCGAGAAAAATGGGTGAGGATTGGAACGCGTGGATTTCCAACGGCATTTCAAAGGACGGTGAGCGGCTGAACATGCAGCTGGCGGATGCGGCAGAGCTGGAAGAGCTTCGTTTGACGTTCTGGTCGGATTTTTCCTACCCGATCCGTGTCACAATGGCACCGCTTCGCCAAAAGCAGCAGCGCATCGGTGTTCCCGCCGAGCTGATCAGGGATTACACGGTTTCGCTCATTCGCGACGGTAGCCGAGGCAGAAGAGGTTGAAC
>CAJKPX010000101.1 GCA_905201895.1 uncultured Eubacteriales bacterium
GGTCCCCTCTCCCCCTGCAAAAAAACAATCCCCAAAAGACCCCGCCCCCGACACCGAGGTGTCGGGGGCGGGGCGTTTTGAATTACACGCAATCAGTCAAGCTCGCCGCCGTAGATGTGGTCATCATTTCCGGGGGAGGTGGTAATCACGTCGTCAACAGAGATCAAAAGCAGGTCCATTTCGGGTGCAGTATACTGTTTCATAATATCAATTCCTTTCATTAACTTAATGAGGTTACGAAGCTGACGGAGTTGCTACCCCACGTCATTTGCGGGTATCCCTGATGTCTTAGGTCCTTCAGTTCAAAATTCAGCAACCAAGAATACATCCTGTTGTCCCGATCGTAGGGATAGTGGCCCGATCCAAGCTTCTCGGGCATGAGGCGTTTTGCAACACTCGACTCCAGAAAATCCAGAACCGTGCGGTTGCGCTCGCGCATCGTGCCGAGTCCGTCGGTGGAGGTGCCGTCCTTTGCGCAGTAGATGTCGGGAGTGCAGGGATACCACAGATAGCGCACGTACTTGTCCCCATTCGTGGGAGCCGTGCTGACAACGCCGATCGCCTCATAGAGCGACTGCTTTGCGCTTTCATATCCGTGATGTGCAACCTGGCACATATCGCTGCGGAGTGCCGTGCCGTACTCTGCAACCAGCTTGTCGCCAAGCTCTGCGGCGGTGTCGGCAAGGAAAATCATGCTATAACCGTTGGCGTCGACCAAACGAACCACAACGCTGCTGTTGTTGAAGTCTGCCTGATTGCCGTCGATGTAGAGCTCATCGGGGGTCATGAGCACCTCCATTTTGAGGTTGCGCAGGTTGAAGCTCATGCCCATGTGGAGAACCACACCGGTAGCGCCCTCGAAGCATGCGAGGTCGGTCTTGAAGGTCGTGTTGAAATAATCGGACTCCACATTCAGGGGAGAATAGTAGACGTGCATCAGGGTCACGAGGCCGGCATAGTCGCTGTTTGCAAAATCATGGAACGCGCCGTAGTGGTCGCCGTGAGAATGCGTCAGAATCCATGCGCGAATGAGGATGCCGTCCTGGCGGTCGTTTTCATGCGCGAGGAAATTATAGATCACTTCCTCGTTCGTCTCTTTGGCATAGCCGCCGTCAAAGATGATAAACGAACCGTCATCCAGCTCGATGATAAAGCACAGGCCGTTGCTGCTGTTGCCGTGGAGCTGGGTGATCACGGGTGCGTTGCCGTTGGTCAGAGCTGCCTGACGCTCGGGGAGCACCTGATCGTAGGAGATCACCGCATTAAGCTCCTGCGTGCTTGCCAGCCAATAAACGTGATACACGGTGGTATCCATCACATAGGTGGCAAACTTGTTTCCGTTGAGGGTGAGCTTGGAATACTCGGTATATCCCAGCGTATCCACAATGGAATTGCAGAGGGCATTAAAGTTTGCGGCGCCGGCGTCGGTTCCAAACGAATAGAGCTTGGAACCGTCACCGCTTGTGTAGGTCTTCTGGGGCGTTAACGTAGGCGTGGTAAAGATACCGCCCGCGTTACCCGTTACGCCCCCTGTCCGAAAAAATCGTAGTTTGCTGCGGCGTCAACGATCGCGTTGCCGTAGTAGGTGTAGGTTCCAACGCCGTCAACAACGATGGTTACGTAAGGAACGCCAACGAGCTCCTCGGAGAGTGCGTTGCCCGAGAGCTGGAGCAGGGTTGCGGAGAAGTTGCCGTTGTCAGCCGTGCCTGCGGTGTTCACAACGTTGATCTTCTTGGTCAGATCGCCGAGCAGATCGGTCTTGTCAACAAGCGCGTCATAGTCAGCCTTGAGCGCGATCACGGTACCAAAGGTAACCTTGTCTGCAATGAGAGCTGCGTCAAGCGAGTTGAGGTCGAGGTTGGAGGTAAAGCGGATACCGCCCTTGGTGGTATCGGTGGGGTAAGAGGGGTTCTTGTAGAGCGAAGAACCAACTGCGGTTACTGCGGGAGCATCGTAAACAACGGTGCCGTCAACAATGAGCTTACCGCCCTGCAGGTTCTTGGTTACGCCCTGGAAAATCACATCAGCCGTGCTGGAGGTGTTGATCGTACCGCCGGTCATTACAAAATTCTTAACCTGCGTGGAGAAGAAATTGATGGCGTAGGCGGATGCGTGGGTGTGGTTGATGGTACCGCCCGAAATGGTGAGGCTAACGGTGGTATCCTTTTCGCTGCCCGCGGTCAGAATATCGTTTGCAACGAATACACGGAACTTCGCATTGATGGTGCCCGATTTGATCTCGGTGGTGGAGGACATCTGCTCGGTTACGATCACCGTGCCCGCAGAGGTCAGGGTCGCGCCGTCGATCACGATCTGTGCACCGTCGGCAGTAACCTTGATCAGGTTGGTGGCACCGTTGCCGGTTGCAACACCGGTCAGATCCGCGTGCTTTGCAACTACGCCCTCGCCGAGCGTGAGCTTACCGCCGTGGAGCTTGAACATATACGCTGCGGTGGTTGCTGCGGATTCGTCATACTTGATCGTCAGATTCTCGACAGTGAGGCTTGCGTTGGAGTAAATCTCCACAAATGCAAGGCCTGCGCAGAGCGTGATCACCTCGGAGCCGGTTTTGCCCTGGAGGGTGATTGCCTTTGCGGTGTCAAACTTGCTCATGTATATGTTAGTGGAGGTGAGGTCTACGCTCTTCACAACGTTTACAACCGCGTTGTTGGGAGCAAACGCATAGATTGCATCGAGCTCTGCATATGCGGTTACAGTCGAATCCTGGTTGGTGGACTGGTAGGGGTAGCCAAATGCCTCAACCTTTGCGGCTGCACCCTGTACGGCTACGGTGCTGTATGTCTTAGCAGCGTTAACAACCTGCGAAAAATCATCAGCGGTGAGGGCACGCGTGGTAGTATTGTTCACGTAGACGTTAACCTTGTCAACGTCCACGAAAATGTCCATACAGCAGGTATCGTTGTATCCGGTGGTGATAGCGCCGGTTCTGGAGCTGTGGGTTCCGCTGCTGAGTGTTCCGGAAAGGACCTCAACCTTTGCAAAATCAGCTGTAGCCCAGCCTGCGAGAGCAGGATAGTTGAGCTTAAATACTGCGCCATCGATCACGATGTGTGCCAGCTTTTCAATGAGAATCGCAGGCATGTTCGTTGCGGTCGAGCCGGTGTTCTGGAACACAACGTCTGCGCCAAACTTCAGAGTAACGGCGGTTTTGTCGGTTTCGAAGTAGTGCTTGCCGGTGGTGGTATCGAAGGTGATATCGGTGAAGGTAAAGGAACCCGTACCGCCCAGTTTTGCGATACTAGAGTCGTTTGCACCATTCTTTGCACGGTTTGTGAGCTTGTAGCCCTGACCGTCGATGGTGATATTCTTGATCGTGGTCTTTGCTTCACGCTGAGCTGCCGAGGTGGTGTTACCCGTCATTTTGATGGTAACGTTGGTGCCTGCAAGCGAGTTTGCCGCGTCGATCGCTGCGCCCAGGTTTGCGTAGGTCTGTCCCGAGGTGTCGCCCACAACAATGAAGCCGGGCGTGCCTGCACCTTCCGCTGCGATCAGCGTGGTGAAGCAGGTCAGCAGAATTGCCAACGTGAGAACGAGGGAGATGATTTTGGTTTTCATGTTTTCCTCCTTGTGTTTTGGCTCCGATGATCGGATGCCGATTTTTTTGATTTGCTTGCCGCCCCGATCGCCCGTTTTCAATCGCTTGGCAAGTCTTTTGTTTTTTGTTTGCATTGCGTGATCGCTGTGCTCCTCACCGCCCGTGCAACAAACGGATTGCAAAAACGGTGATTTTCGGTGTCCCTCCTTTTTCCCGAGTCCCCTCTCGCCGAGGGGTAAAAAAGAGTCGCCCTTGTGCCATCAGAGACGCAAAAGCGCCAAATCAAAACACCTCGACCTTTTATACGGTTCAATTATATCAAAATTCCCCTGCAAAGTCCATTGCATTACAGATTGTTCATCTTGCATTTTCGATTATTTTTGAAATAGCTATGGACAGTTCGACGAAAATCGTCTATAATTTATATATACATTTCACAGTTTCGGTTTTTAGATTGCAAAAACGATCAAAAAGCCGCGTTTTTGTGCGAAAGGCAGGTGCAGCATGGCAGACACATCCAAACTCCCCGTAATTTTTGAAGGCACGGGCAAATTGCAGAGCGGTTTTTTCACGCCCTCGATCTATCATCTCCGAAAAAACGAGCTGCGTTACCTGCATTACCATGACGTGATTGAAATTGCAAAATGCATCTGCGGCTCGGGCACCTGCTACGTTGGCAACGAAGCGCTCCCCTACCGCGAGGGCGACGTGCAGCTCTTTCTCCCCTTTCAATCGCACTACAACATCGCCGACAATGACGATACCTTTTGGGTTTCGGTGACAGTTGACCCCGCCAAGATCGCCTCGCCCAACCTCACGCCAAACCCCGATTTTCTCATTCATGCGGCAGAAAAGCTGCGCTCAATCGGCGTTTGCCGCGAAAAGGAGCTCCCCTCCGTTTATCACCTGATCGACGATTCGATCCGCCTCATGCGAAACGAACAGGCAAAGGACTCCCCCCTGGCAGAGCTGATCGCAGCCAAGCTGACCGCACTCTTTTTGGAAATTCCACTCACCAAGCAAGCTGCGGCACCCGTGAAGCGCGCCACCAAAACCGAGGTCATTCTACCCGCCGTCCACCTCGTTTCGGACGCCATCGAGTCGCACCGTCGCCTCTCGGTTGCCGAAATGGCAGACGCCTGCTTTTTGAGCGAGTCGCATTTTCGCAAGGTGTTCACCGCTGTGATCGGCGAGTCACCCAAAAATTATCTCATCCGCAGTCAGACACGCAAGGCGGCACATCTGCTCATCTCCACCGAGACGCCGATCGCAGAGATCAGCTGCCTATGCGGATTTGACGACACCTCCACCTTCTATCGCCGCTTTCTCCGCATCTACGGCGTCTCCCCCTCGGATTACCGCGCCGGGCATAAGAAATAGAGGATGATAAGGGTTATGCAGGGGAGGGGAGGAAAACTTTTGCAAAAGTTTTCCTCCCCTCCCCTGCACCCCTCCCCTCTTTTCAAAAGCTTTCCGGAAGGAGATTTTTTTGCGG
>CAJKPX010000102.1 GCA_905201895.1 uncultured Eubacteriales bacterium
GGTCCCGCCGATGACGGCGGGGATCGTTGGCGTTGCAACCAACCTGATATTCAACGCGTTTCTGATCTTCGGTCTTTGCGGCTTCCCCGCGCTCGGTGTGCAGGGTGCCGCGATCGCAACCGTGATCGCCCGCTTCACCGAATGTGCCATCGTTGTGATCTGGACGCACACGCACCGCGAAAAATGTGAATTCGCGCGCGGCGTCTATCGCTCGGGCTACGTTCCGCTCACACTTGTCAAAAAGATCACCGTCACGGGCTCGCCCCTGATGATCAACGAAACGCTCTGGGCGGCGGGGCAGGCAATGCTGCTCCAATGCTACTCGGTGCGCGGCATTGCGGTGGTCTCGGCAATGAACATCTCCAACACGGTGACCAACACCTTCTCGGTGCTCTTTCTGTCGGTCGGCTCCACCATTGCCATCCTGCTCGGGCATGAGCTCGGTGCGGGACGGGTGCGCGAGGCACGCGATTCTGCACGCAAGATGATCGCATTCTCGCTCTTTACGGGTCTTTTGGGCGCAGCTCTGATCGCCGTTGCCGCACCCTTCTTCCCCATGATCTACAACACCACCGACGAGGTGCGCACGCTCGCCGTGCAGATGACTCTGATCTCTGCTGCCGCCGCGCCGATCCACGCCTACCTCAACGCCAGCTATTTCACCCTGCGCTCGGGCGGCAAAACACTGATTACCTTCCTCTTTGACGCCGGCTTTGTCTGGTGCGTCAACGTTCCTCTCGCCTTCCTGCTCTCGCGCTTCACGCCTGCCCCCGCAGTCCTGATCCTCTTCGCCGCACAGGCGGCAGAGCTGCTCAAGGTGGCGCTCGGCACCCTGCTCGTGGCACGCGGCACCTGGGCGGTCGACCTCACACAGGTCGGGAATGCAACCGAGGCAACCGAGCAGAGCGTCGATGCGCCGGTGTAAACAATCGCAATCCGTTCACATAGAATTTAAGAAACTCTGTTATCATAAATAAGAACGCAACCATACCTTGAAAGGACCGCTATGACCGAACTGCTCTCACGCATCTTTGTAAAAAATCACACAAAAACCTCCGACCCCCACGTGCGACGCGCCTACGGAACGCTCGCCTCGATCACGGGGATCGTGCTCAATCTCCTGCTTTTCGTCGCCAAATTCCTGGTGGGCACCCTCTTTGGGTCGGTGTCGATCACGGGTGACGCGATCAACAATCTCTCGGATGCAGGCTCGCAGATCATCTCGCTGATCTCCTTCCGCATCTCGGCAAAGCCCGCCGACCGCGAGCACCCCTTCGGGCACGCGCGAATCGAATACGTTGCGTCGATGATCGTCTCCTTTCTCGTGCTGCTGATCGGCTTTGAGCTTTTGCGCGAGTCGATCGCGAAGATCATCACGCCCGAGCCGCCCGAGCGCTCCTGGGTCGCCGTTGCGGTCCTGCTCGGCTCGATCGCCGTCAAGCTCTGGCTCGCACTCTTTAACCGCACCCTTGGCAAGCGGATCAACTCCGCCGTGATGCGTGCAACCGCCGCCGACTGCCTCTCGGACGCGATCTCCACCTCTGCCGTGCTGATCTCCATCGCCTGCCTGCTCCTGTTCCCCTCGCTCACGCTCAATCTCGACGCATACATGGGCGTAATCGTGGCGATCCTGATTATGGTGGCAGGCGTGCGCATCCTCAACGAGACCAAGAACTCGATCCTCGGTGAGGCGCCCTCCGACGAGGTGGTGCGACAGATCACCGAGCTGGTGGAGTCCACTCCCGGCGCGCTCGGCATCCACGATCTCACCGTGCACAGCTACGGTCCCGGGCATATCCTCGCCGCACTCCACGTGGAGGTGGACGGCAAGGTCGACGTGTTCCAAAGCCACGATATGATCGACAACATCGAGCGCACCCTGCGCCGCGACTACGGGATTGAGGCAACCATTCACATGGACCCGATCGTCACCGATGATGTCGAGATCTCCGCGCTCCGCGAGCAAACGGTTGCGGTCACGCGCGAGCTCGACCCCACCTGGCGCATCCACGATTTTCGATTTGTGACGGGTGCCACCCACTCCAACCTCATCTTCGACGTAGTTGTTCCCTTTGAATGTAAGCTCACCGACGCTGAAATCCGACGCGTGATTGCCGATAGGATCAGCCGCCTCGACCCCACCTTCTTCACGGTTGTGACCGTCGATCGCGGTTGAGCGGGAACTGTGCTCCCCCCCTATTAACCCCACTTTTTCTTCCGACGAAAAAGGAGTTACCCTATGCCGAATTATCAAAACTACGCAACCCATCTCTACGAGGACCTCAAGCAACTCCTGCGCGACTCCGCCCATCGCTTTGGCGAGCGCGCTTTGCTCCTGGAAAAGAAAAATAACCGCTTCAGCGCAACGGGCTACCGCCGCTTTGCCGCCGACGTCGACGCACTCGGCACGGCGCTCCTTTGCCGCGGCTGGGGTGGGCGCCGCGTGCTGCTCATGGGCAAGAATTCCACCGCGTGGGCAACCGCCTATATGGCTCTGATCTGCGGCGTTGGCACTGTGATCCCGATTGATTGCAGACTGCGCACGGAGGAGGTTGCCGACGTCGCCCGAAGAACGGGTGCCGAGGCGATCGTTTGTCCCGACGCACGCGCCGATCGTCTGCGCCGTGCCCTCCCCACGCTCGATCTGCTCCCTCTCTCCGCGCTCCCCGATCGCATTGCCGACGGCTACCGTCGCATCCGCGAAGGCGACCGCGCCTATCTCGATGCCGTCATTGACCCCGATGCTCTCGCTACGGTGGTGATGACCTCGGGCAGCACCGATCGGGCACGCGCCGTGATGCTCTCGCACCGCAACCTCTGCTTCGCGCTTGCCGAGATGTGCAAGATGGTCTATATCGACGATCAGGACGTCTTTCTCTCGGTTCTTCCTCTGCATCATATCTTCGAGATGGTGTGCGGACTGCTCTGTCCGCTCTATCGCGGCGCCGCCGTTGCCTTCTCCGAGGGCTTCGACCGTCTCACACAGGACCTGCGTGAGGTTCGCCCCACCGTGATGCTCTGCTTCCCGCTCCTGACCGAGCTACTCTACCGCAACCTCTGCACCCATATCCGCCGCCTCGGGCTTGCCTCGCACGTGGCGCTGCAGATCAAGCTCACCGACGCGATTCCGCAACGAACGGCGAAAATGGCGGCAAAGCAGCGCCTGCTTGCCCCGATTCTCAAATTTTTCGGCGGGCGCCTGCGCCTGCTCGTTTCGGGCGGCGACTGCGTTGATCCCGCCTGCCTGCACGGGCTCCGCGCACTCGGAATCAACGCCATTCAGGGCTACGGCATGACCGAATGCGCCTCCCTGATCGCACTCAACCGCGATACCCACCCCAATGATCGCTCGGCGGGACGGTCGACTCCGCGCACCCTGCTCGATATCTGCGAGGGTAGCGACGACGGCATCGGAGAGATCCGCTTCAAGGGCGACAACCTCATGCTCGGCTATCTCGACGATCCCGAAGCGACCGCGCGCGCCATCCGCGGCGGATGGCTCTATACGGGAGACCTCGGCGTGATCGACGACGAGGGCTTTCTCTACGTGGTCGGACGCACAAAAAATGTCTTTCTCGTCGGCAAGGAACGGGTCTACCCCGAGGAGCTTGAGGCGCTGCTCACCAAAAGCCGATACGTTGCCGAGGCGGTTGTGGTCGGTGCCTCGGGTAAGAGCGGAAAAACCGCGCCCGTTGCCGTGATCTACCCCGATCCTGCACGCCTCAAGGCACTCAAGCGTCGCCACGGCGAGGCTGCCATGCAAACGCTCGAGCTCGAGCTTCGCCGCACGCTCGCCGAGGTCAACGGCAGCGTTGCCCCCCACAAGCGGATCGAGCAGTACCTTCTGCGTGCCGAGCCCTTCCCGAAAAACGCCGCAGGCAAAATTCTGCGCAGCGGCGTGGCAGACGAGGTGGCACGGAGGCTTCACGGCAAGAGTTGAAGCGCTCCGAGCCCGCTATTCGCGGTCTATTCATGTAAAAAAAGAAAAATATTTACAAAGTATGCCCGAAAAGCTATTGACTTTCCAGGCGTTTTCATGTATAATTTTCTTATGTGTATCAGTATTTATTTTTTCGGAGGACTATTATGAAAAAGTTGCTTGCCATTCTGCTTGCCGCGATCATGCTGCTCTCTGCCGTTGCATGCTCGAATAATAACGGCAATAACGGTAATGACCTCAAGGATTTCGAGGTTGAGGACGTTGTGATCACCTTTA
Organism: uncultured Eubacteriales bacterium; assembly: GCA_905201895.1. Taxonomy (GTDB): domain Bacteria; phylum Bacillota; class Clostridia; order Oscillospirales; family CAG-272; genus UMGS1865. The sequence continues at coordinate 4,217 of CAJKPX010000102.1, forward strand.
TCAAGCTCGAAAACGGCGACACCTTCCATTTCGAGTCGGTTGACAGCGAAACCGTTGCCATCACCAAGTTTGAGGGTAAGGATACCCCCCACGCGGTCGAAATTCCCAAAACGCTCAACGGCAAAACCGTTGTTTCCATCAGCAGCAACGCTTTCTACTATTGCTCGCAGATCACCGCGATCACCTTCCCCGACACCGTGACCGAGATCGGCGCGTTTGCTTTCGCAGGCTGCACCAGCCTGACCGAGCTTGCAATCCCCGCAACCGTAAAGAAGATCGGTGAGGCTGCCTTCTACGGCTGCTCCGCTCTCACCACCCTCACCTTCCCCGCAACCTCCGAGCTCAAGGGCATCGAGCAGCACACCTTCAACTCCTGCACCGCCCTCACCGAGGTTTCGATCCCCGCTTACATCGAAACGGTTGGCACCGCTGCATTCTTTAACTGCACCAAGCTCGCAACCGTTACCGTTGCCGAGGGCTGCACCCTCATCGGCGCACAGGCGTTCCAGAACTGCGACGATCTCGCAAGCCTCACGCTCCCCGCATCGGTCGCTTCGATCGGCACCTATGCCTTCTCGGGTAGCCAGAGCCTCTACGGCGACGGCGTAACCTGCCCCGCAGGCTCCTATGCCGCAAAGTTCATCGAAGGTCTCTACCTCGAGCCCACCGCTCCCGAGGAAGATACCGATGCCGCCGCTTGATTTGATTTGAATGATAAATAATATGCAGGGGGAGAGGGGCTTTTCTTGAAAGAAAAGCCCCTCTCCCCCTGCACCCCCTC
>CAJKPX010000103.1 GCA_905201895.1 uncultured Eubacteriales bacterium
GGGGGAGGGGAAAGCTTCTTTCAAGAAGCTTTCCCCTCCCCCTGCATCATTACATCTTAATAGTAAACGCTCATTGCCTCGTCGAGTCGGCGGTAGTCGGTGATCTCAACGTAGTCCATGCCGCCCAGGCGCACGTGGCTGTCTCCGCCGCCGTCGCCGAAATCGTCGCCAACGTAGAGAATCTCATCCTTGGTGTATCCGTTTTCCTCGGCATACTTCATGATCGCGTCATACTTGTTGAAGCGCTTTGCCGAGAAATCGAAGGAGGAGGAGCCGCCGATGTAAACCGTGAAATCCTTGAAGATTTCAAGCACCTCGGGATAGAGCACCTTTCTCTTCTCGCGTGTGGGGTCGAACGCCACCTTGTCGGCAATGTCTGCCTTGGTGCCGAGCAGGGGGAAGGTCACCATGCCGGTTGCGTGGAATTCCACTGCCTCGCCCTTGAACTCGGTGTAGCCGTATTTCCGACGCAGATAGTCGCACTGCTCGGTGAAAAACGCCTGATCAACGGGAGCAACCTCCTCGCGCACCAGAACGAATTTTCCGTCCACAATGCGGCTCTCCTGCATGCCGTAATTTCCGAGAATGTCGATGGGATACTGTCCCATCTGCCCGTAGATGCGCTCGGCACCGCCTGCGCCAACCATGAGCAGCTTGTATTTTTTGCCCAGCTTATCGAGCACCGCGCGGTTTTGTGCCTCGAGCGGCGAGCGATGCTGCGTGAGCGTTCCGTCCAGATCAAAGCAGATCAGTTTTTTCATAGAAAATCCTCCGTTTTCTGTGTACATTGCATTTGATACCCATATTATAACAAAATATACGCGCCTTGTCAAGAGGACTTCTGCGATCGGCGAGGCGCGTGCGGTTCTCGAAGGTGACGGTCGGCACTCATTTGAAGACTGTTTTTTTGTATTGCAGAGGAGTCATACCGAACTGTCGCCGAAAGCAGGCGATGAAGCGCGAGCAATCCGAAAAGCCAGACTGAAAGCAAGCGTCGGTCACACTCGCATCGGCGCGCAGCAGACCCTCGGCATGCGAAAGCCGCTTTGCCTCGATCAGGCGTGCAGGAGAAAGCCCCACGTGCTGTCGAAGCAGGCGATTGAGCGTGGATTCGGAGAGGTAACACGCCGACGCAACCTGCCCCGAGGTGATCCGTTGCAGACAGTGCTCCTCGATATAGCTCAAAACCTCTCGCACCTTTTCAGGCGTTTTTCCCTCCCGCACCCGTGTGGGCAGGTCTCGTCGCTCTATTCGCGTGCGCAGACAGTAGAGCAGCTCGGCAAAATACGCTGCCTGCAAAACGGGGTCGGTTGCAGGATCGGCAAGCAGACGCACCAGGCGCCAAAGCTCATCGCGCTCCGCCTCGGGCAATCGAACGTGCGGCGTGATGGCGAGGCGCTCAAGATAGGCTGGGAGTGCGGCGTCCTCGGCGTCAAACCAGATGCAGGCGTGCTCGTGCAGACAGGAGGAATGATACACGCAGCAATGCACCTCACCCGGACGTGAGAAGATCACGTCCCCCTGCTCAATGGAATAAAGCTCCCCGCCGTGCAAAAAGGAAACGTCACCCGACAGATGCACGTAGATTTCGTAGCAGCTGTGGATATGAGCGCCGTCAATGCTGCGCACCTCGAGATCGCAATATTCGCAATTGTGGGTAATCTTGATCCTCGCCCCCGGTGCTTGCATTTGCGCGGTTGGAATCGGTTGCTTGCTCATGCCAAACTCCTTTGATCGTTTTCGCATAAAAAACGGCTCGATTGTCATATTTTTACACGCTTTTGTGTGCTATAATTATAGCACACAAAAGAGGAGGCGTCAAGCCCCTGCCGATTTACGGAGGTAAAAAATGGACTATTTTCTGATTTTAATTGCGGTTCTGCTTTTGGCACTCGGCTTCATTCTGCAAAAGATTTACCAGAGAGGCTCAAAGCAAACCACAATCGGCGGCGTGGATTTCAGCATTCTCTCTGCCGCATTCTCGCTCGTTCTGCTGCTTGCGATGAGCGGATCGTCGCTCGAGCTTTCGTGGTATTCCGCCGTCAACTCGCTGCTGCGCTCTGCCTGTTGTCTTGCCTACACGGTGATCGGCTTCTGGATCATGAAGCGCGGTCATATGGCACTCTACATGCTCTTTCTCATGAGCGGCGGCATGGTGCTCCCTGCCGTTTGGGGCTGGCTCTTTCTCGGTGAGGACGTGCTCCCCCTGCGCGTGATCGGCGTGGCGGTCATTTGCGTCTCGATCGCGCTGACCAACCGAGGCGGTGGGCAACGTCCGGACGCAAAAATGATCCTCGCATGCGTTGCGGTATTCGTGCTCAACGGCTTTGTGAGCGTGTTCTCCAAGCTCCATCAGGTGGAAAGCGTTTTCTTCACCGTAAACACCGAATGCTACGCGCTCTACGGAACGGTTGCTTCGCTGCTGATGAGTCTGGTTCTGCGTCTCTTTTTGACAAGGGGGACGAAAAAGGACTCCGCGCCACGCGAAAAAAAGCCGCCTCTGAAGGTGCTCGTTCCCATTCTGATCGTTGCGGCGTACAGCGTTTTTGGAAGCCTCTCTTCCCTGCTTCAGCTCCGCGGTGCGGAAAATCTGCCCGCAAGCCTGCTATACCCGATGATCACGGGCGGCAGCATCGTGTTCACAAGCCTGTTTGCTTTCCTCTTTTTCAAGGAGCGTCCCTCGCGCTCCGAGTGGATCGGCATTGCGCTCTGCTTTGGCGGTACCCTACTCTTTCTCTGACCACCTCAAACAACCCATTACGTCAAAAACAAAATGAACGAATTAGGGAGATAAAGACATGATCGAATTCAGACTTGGACTGCATCAGGCAGAGGCATGGCGCGCCCGCGAGACCGCAGAGGCGATCAAGCGTCAATCGGGCTGCTGTGATCGCGTTTGGCTCACGATGATGGGCTACTATCCGCCGCTTTGGAAGCACGAGGAATATGCAAACGGATGGGTGCGTGCCGCAGAAATCTTCCGCGAGGCAGGCATTGGGGTCTCGCTGCAGGTGGCAAACACGCTCGGACACGGGGACTTTCCCATGCTCGACCCCAAAAACGATCATCTGTTCTCACGCGGTCTGCGTGCAACCGAGGACGAGGACCCCTACATGGTGGGTCCCGACGGAACAAAAAATATCGGCTGCTTCTGTTGGAGAAGCATGCTTCTCCGCCGCTATCTTAGCGACGCGATCAAAATCTACCTCGAAAGGCTCCACCCGGACCGTCTTTGGTTCGACGACGATCTGCGCGCGCACAACCATGCACCTGCAAAGGTTGGGTGCTTCTGTGACCGTTGCATCACCGAGTTCAACCGACGCCGAGGCAGCTCCTACACGCGCGAGCAGCTGGTGCACGAGATCAACTACGGCGACACCGCCGTGCGCGATGCATACTCAAAATTCTGCCGCGAGGGATTCTACGAATTCATCTATTCGATCGCCAAGGACTGCCTTTCCGTTGCTCCGGAGGTCAGCTTCGGCTACGAATATTCACACTCGCACAGCTATATGGGGCGCGATGACGATTACATCCTTACCGCACTCCGCGATGCAAGCGGTCGCGACGTCTGCACCCGTCCCGGCGGTCTACACTACAATGACAAATCCCCCTGGGGGCAGTTTGAAAAGGCTTTCATGCTCTCGTCCGCAAACGCGCTCGCCCCTGCCTACGTCAAGGAAAGGCTTGCCGAGATCGAGAACCTCCCCGGGGTGGTCTTTGGCAAGAGCATCGGCGGCATCATCAACGAGGGAACGCTCGACCTCGTGTTTGGCTGCACGGGTCTGACCCTGACCGACCTGCAATCCTGCCACGAGCCAATCGAATACTACGAAAAAATCATGGCGGCGATCGCCGTCGCGCGCCCCTATTGGGAGCGTCTCTCGCGGCTCTCGCAGACCGCTCACCCGAGCGGCGTTTGCGTCTATCACGGCGAGGCGCCCCATATGCGTCCGCTCGCCGCAGACGAGCCGCCCTTCGCGTGGGAGAAGATGCTGCGCGAGAACGATATTCAGCTACTCAAGCTCGGCATCCCCGTCTCTTATCACACGGGGCATCCCGCCGCCTATCTGATTCACCATGATATGGTGGACGCGCTGACCGACCGCGATATTGAGTTCCTGCTCACCAAGCCCGTGATCGCCGATGGCGACTGCATTGCCAAGCTCTGCGCACGCGGCTATGCCTCGCGCTTTGCATTAACTCCCGAGCCCGTTGACGGCAACATTGAGGAGCGTTTTCCGCCTCTGCCCTTCGCTGGCGGCAGATCGGACATATTCTATCAGGAGAATTTCTATGCATCCAAGCCGATGCAGCGCTACGTGTTCCGCGATCTCGACGATCGCACAACCGTGCTCGGCGAGGTCTACCGTTGCCCATTGCTCGACGATGGCAGCAGAGTGGGGCCCTGCACGCTAATCACCAAAACCGTGCAGACCGATCCCTCCAAGCCCTCGGCGAAATGGGCGATCTTCGGCTACTGCCTCTGGAACGATCTAACCTCCGCCACCAAGCGCAATCAGATTCTCTACGCCCTCGACGAGATCGCACAAATGCCTGCAAAGCTGGTCACCGCCGACCAGGCTGTGATGCTCCCCGCAGTCGATGATAGCGGCAACACGCTCGCCGTCACGATCTCCTCTGCCTCGCAGAGCGGAACGGGCAGCCTCGAGCTCTCGGTGCGACGTCCCGCAGGCAAGCGCATTACCGCACAAACCGCCAACGGCAGGCGCGTTGACGTCACCGTCACCAACGCAGACGAAAACGCACTCACCCTCACCCTCGCTCCGCTCCTGCCCTACGAAATCGTAACCTTGTTTTTTGAATAGCTTTTTGCGGGGAAGGGGAAAACTTCTTGAGCATAAGCTCCGTTAGCGTAAGATTATTATGTGTTTGTGTTTTTGCAGGGGGAACTTCTCGAGAGAAGTTCCCCCTGCACCCCTTCAAGA
>CAJKPX010000104.1 GCA_905201895.1 uncultured Eubacteriales bacterium
GGGGAGAAAAACTTTTGCAAAAGTTTTTCTCCCCTCCCCCTGCATATTCCCCTAACCCTCAATCAAATCTCCACAACGTCTGTGAGAGGGCGGCGGGTCCAGGCGCCCGAGGTGAAGTCGGGGATCGCTTGGGGTAGACCGCCGGCGACGATCGAGGCTTCGGAGATTGTGGTAATTGCCATCCATGCGGCGGCGTCGTAGACGTCGATGGGCATGGGCTTGCCGTTGCGGAGGCAGTCACAGAACACGGCAAATTCGATGCTGTCCATGCCGCCGTGACCTGCGCGCAGCATTTCCGGGGTAATCTCACTCCAAACGCGGGGCAGGTAGTCGGCTTCAAAGCGCTCGGCGTTGCCGACGTTTTCGCGGTAGTGCTTGGCGGTGTTGGAGCTTTCACGCTCGCCCGCGAGGTAGACCATGTTGGCGTTCTGCTCGTAGAGGCCGCGCGTGCCGTGGAGCGTGAACTCACGGGCGTAGTGGCGCGGGAGCGTGGTGTCGAGGCGAAGCGAGATCGTGGAGCCGTCGGCGCAGGTGATGATCGTGTTCACGATGTCACCCTGACGGAATTTCTTGCCAACGAGGTCGGGGTATTCGGCTGCATGCTGCGCGATATAGTCCTCCATACCCGCTGCACGGGAGGCGACCGAAACGAGCGAGATCATCTGATTTCCGCGGTTGATGCCGAGCACCTTTGCGATCGGTCCGAGCTCATGCGTGGGGTAGTTTTCGCAGTTGCGCGAGAGGTAGTTGCGCAGGCGGTAGTGGCGGTTGATGTTGCCGCCCGCGATCTCCTCTGCGAGGTAGTGCGCGTAGGCACCGTGGGCGTGCACGATGTCACCGAGAATGCCGTGGCGCACCAGCGAGGTGGCGAGCAGCTCGGATTTACCGAAGCAGCAGTTTTCCATGAACATCAGGGGCGTGCCCGACACCTCCTGCGCACGCACAAGGCTCCAAAGACTGTCGAGCGAATAGGCGCCGCCCACCTCGAGTGCCACGGGGATGCCGCGGCGGAGTGCGTCGATCGCAACCTCCACGTGGGTTTCCCAGGAGGATGCAACGTAAACGGCATCCAGCACCTCGTGGGAGAGCAGGTCGAGATAGTTGGTGGACGAGAGCGGCGTTTTACCGTAGCGCTCGGTCACTTCAGTCACGGCGCGTTCGGTGCGGTCGGCATATTCGTCGCAAACCGCAACCACCTCCACGTCGGGGAGTGAAAAGAGCACGTGACGCGTGATGCCGCGGCCGCGGTTGCCGTAGCCGATCACGCCGAGTCGAAGCGTTTTCATGGGAACATCCTCCTTTTTCGGTCAAGGGACCGTAAGGTCCTTTTTTCTTGGTTTGATTTCATTATAAACAAAAAACGCCGCGGCGTCAATAAGAAAAAGGACAAAAAATCTTTGATTTTGGTTTTTGCGCGAAGGGAGGCGGTTTCCCGCGTCGACGTGTCTTTTCGTATCCCAAAAATTTCATGCTCGCTCGCATGGCTTTTTTTACAGTTTGTTTACAGAATACAAAAAAATTCTTGGTATACTGTTATTTGTTTAAGCTCACGGAATACGTCACAGAGAGGAGGGAGCTGCATGCGGGAGGAAACGCGCAAAAAATGGAAGAAAAAGCTCAAGCTTTGGGCGCGACTCATTCTCAATTGGCGCTTTTTGGTCTGCTTCGGCATCGGCTGGCTCATTACCAACGGCTGGAGCTACATTTTGCTCGGGATCGGACTTTTGACCGAAACCGCCTGGGCAACCGCCGTGGCGAGTGCCTACCTCGTTTTTCTGTGGGCACCGATCTCACCCGAAAAGGTGGTAACGGTTGCAATCGCGCTCTTTCTCGTGCGGCGGCTCTTTCCCAAGCATAACGGGGAGCTCGAGCGACAGATTCTCGAGGCTGCCGAGAGCGATACGAGCAAAAAACGCAAATAACGCGCGCAAAAAACTACCGACGGCTTTTTTGCGAAGGGGCTGCGCCAATGACGCAGCCCCTTTACAATTTCGTTTATTTCAGCTTTTTCGGCGTGTCGATCAGCCCCGCGAGATAATCAAGGGACACGTTGTAGTATTTTGCCAAAATAATCACGCGCTCAAACGGAATAGCCCTTTTGCCGCTTTCATACTGCGCGTAATAGGATTGGCTTGTGCCGATCACCCGCGCAATTTCTTCCTGGCTTTTATCGGCATCCTCTCGAACATCCCTGAGTCGTTGAAATGCATTCATTTTACCACCTCGCACCTTTTTTGAAAATTATAGCACAAATGAACTAAAAATGCTTGACTTTAGTTCGCATGTGGACTATAATATATTTGTGCTATCTTCAAATGACCAAGAAAGGGAAGAAAAAATGAGAGAAAAGAAAACAGAAACGCTTGAGAGGCTATGGCTGGACTATCTTGTGGATGATTGCGCTGTGATGGACAGCGACGAAGAACAAGCACTCACGCAAAAGGTAGTGGCGCTTCACGAACGGGCAAGCGTTTTACTCAACCGGGAACAAGAGGCTGCGGTTGAGCAATATGTTGATGCACTGCACGATATAGAAGCTCTGTTTGCGAAGAAGGCTTTTTTCAAGGGATGCGAATTTGCGGTTTCATTTCTCTTGGAGGCAGGAAAATTCGGAAAATAGAATTTTGCTCCTTCACTTGCTGTCTTTTGTTTGTGTTTTGTTAACATAGGGCTTGATTTTCTGTTGAAAATCGGTTATAATGGTATCTGATAACCGAATTTGCGGTGTGCAGAACTCTTTTGGGGTGGTCTCGGAATGGGATTTGCACACCGAGCTGCAAAAAACGCGAAGGATGGAGACGAAATGAAAAAGCAAGAGCTGGAAGCGATCGTGAAGGAAGCCATGCGCGACGCCGATCTGCGCCCCGAGGAGATCCCCGCGATCGACCTTTATCTGGATCAGATCACGAGCCTGATGGCGGAAAAGCTCAAGGAGGGCTCTCCGCGCTTTGAGGACCGCATCCTCACCAAAACCATGATCAACAACTATTCCAAGGACGGGCTGATTTCGCCCGTGAAGGGAAAAAAATATTCGCGCGATCAGATTTTGCAGATGCTGCTGGTCTATTCGATGAAAAACACGCTCTCGATCGGCGAGATCAAGCGCGTGCTGCAAAATATCTACGCCCTGCCCGATTACAGCGGCGAGATGCTCTGCGACACCTACAACCGCTTTCTCGGCATCAAGGAGCGTGAGCGGCAGGAGGCAGGACCGATGCTGCTCGACTTCATCGACCGCTGCGGTCTCGATCCCGACAACGACGCCGACTTTTTTGCCATGATCCTGAGCCTTGCGGCGTTCTCCGCTTACGTCAAGAGCATGGTGCAGGCGTTGCTTGAGGAGCGCTATCCCGACCTCGACGCCGAAAAGGCACGCGAGGAGCAGGCGCGCCGCGAGGACGCAAAGCGTCAGAAGGAGGAGCGCAAGCAGGCTGAAAAGAACGCCGCACGCGCAAAGGCAGAGGAGGCAAAGGCGGACAAGTCAAAGGCGGAGAAGCCAAAGGCGGACAAGTCAAAGGCAGACAAGTCAAAGGCGGAGAAGCCAAAGGCAGAGAAGAAAAAGAACGAGAAGCCCAAGCCTGCCGACGAGCCGACCGATGGTGACGCCGCAAAGGAGACGGGTGAGGCATGAAGGATATTCACACGGTCAGCGTGCCCGCGCTGGCATATCTGGGCGACTGCGTGATCGAGCTCTGCGTGCGTCGGCATCTGGTGGAGCGCGGGCTTTCGACCTCGGCGCATCTGAACGCGGCGGCGCTTGACTTCGTTCGCGCGTCCGCACAGGCGGAGGCGATGAAAAATCTGCTCCCGCATCTGACCGAGGAGGAAGCGTCCTATTTCCGTCGCGGCAGAAACATCGGGCACACAAACGTTCCCAAGCGCGCAACCGTGAGCGAATACCGAGCCGCAACCGGCATGGAGGTGCTCTTTGGCTATCTGCACCTCACCGCGCAGACCGAGCGCATCGACGAGCTTTTTGCGCTGGCGTATCCCGAAGCACGGGGCGAGGAGGCGTAATGGGGAAATTCGACGGCTATCTGATCCTCTCGGATTTCGACGGGACGCTGTGCCATGCTGTCACCGACGAGAACGGCAAGGCGATCGCCACGGTCTCGCGCGAAAACTGCGACGCGATCCGCTATTTTCAGTCCGAGGGCGGTTTGTTCACGCTTGCAACCGGGCGTCAGCTCGAATGGGTGAACAAATGGCGCGACTTTTTCGTGCCCAACACCTATGTCTCCTGCATCAACGGCGCCTATCTTTGCTCGCTTGACGGCTCGGACGTGCTCTTTTCGCGCCCAATGGATGAGGATTTCATTCCGCTCGCCAACCGCATTTTCGAGGCGTGCCCAAGGCTGGAGTGGGTGACCTTCGGTCAGCTCGGGCATCCGCTTCAGGTGACGCAGGGAACGCCGATCACCGCCGCGCTTTTTGGCGGGGCTCCCGTTTATAAAATGGTCTTTTACGCGCACCGCGCCGACAGCGACGAATACGCCGCACGCATCGCCTCGCTCGTTGGCGACCGCTATCTTTCCATGCGGAGCTGGATCAACGGTATCGAGGTGCAGCTGCGCGGTACGGGTAAGGGCGACACCGTTCGTCGACTCAAGGAGCACTTGGGTGACCGCGCCCGCGTTGCGATTGCAGTCGGGGACTACGAAAATGACCTCGACATGATTCGCGCCGCCGATATCGGCTACGCCGTTGACAACGCAACGCCTATTCTCAAAGCCGCTGCCGACCGCATCACCGTCTCCAACCGCGAAAGCGCCATCGCGCGCATCATCGAGGAGCTGGGTTGAGTTGTTTTTTTGTTTTTTGCAGGGGGAGGGGAGAAAAACTTTTGCAAAAGTTTTTCTCCCCTCCCCCTGCA
>CAJKPX010000105.1 GCA_905201895.1 uncultured Eubacteriales bacterium
TTCTTGTTACGTTAATGAAGCCTATCTGAGAAAAACATCGCAACGTTCCGTTGCTACGCGAACGCCGACGCGTCGGCTATTCGGTTCCCCCCCGACCCCTCTTCAAAAACTTTTAGGCAAAAATGGTGATTGCATTCATTTGATCGCCGCCGCATCGTCGGATTTACGTCGCGCACCGATTAGGCACAACTGTGAGCCGCAGGCGAGCATGGGCACATACCGCCGCGCTTAATTACCTTGCCACATCTCATCCCGCGGCTCCCTTTCCGGAGTCATCCTGAGCCGCGTGAGCGTGCGAAGGATCTTGAAACTTTGGCGAGAGTCAATGTTTGCAAAAGCAAGCTTGACACAAGGCAAAGCGGGCTTTTCTGCCCACCGCGCCGGGAGGACCGCAAATCGCATTGCAACACGCTCCCCTGTCACAAAAATGGAAGATAGCCTTGACAAATCGGCAGAAAAGGGCTATAATGGTGACAGTACCTGCACGCGGGTGCAGGTCTGACTGCACGTTTACAACAACCGAAAGGAATTGCCAACATGACGAAAACAAAGCTCAATCAGATCATCGGCTCGAAGCCCTGCGCGCGTCACCTTTGCGGTGACGGTGCCGAGATGCTCCGCTACAACTGCGTGGTCCACAACACCTACAAGGCGCTCTGCGCGGCATACGAGGAGGAGGGCTACACCCTCTACTGTCAGGACCCTGCCCTTTCCGGCTTCCTGCCCGAGTCCCATACCTATATCAAGGGCGACGAATATGCGGTTATTTTCTTCTTCCACTGGGAATATCAGCTCCACGTCACGATCTCCAAAAAGGGCGCAAAAAATCTTCCCGATCCGAGCATCGCGGAGAATGCCCCGGTGGTCTGCCCCATGACCGTTACCCAGCCCAAGACCGAGCAGCAGGGCATGTGCGAGATTTTCCGTCTCACCGACGGCTCGTTTCTGATCTTCGACTCCTCCAACCGAGGTGCACATGATACCATCTACCAAACGCTCTGTGACCTCAACGGCTCGCCCGAGGGCATTCACATCCGCGTTTGGGTGATGACCCACGTTCACGGCGACCACTACGGCGGATTCCTCGGCTTTGCCGAAAAATATGCCGATGCCGTCACGCTCGACTATATGATGTATGCCCCCGTGAACCGCGACGTGATCGCAACGATCGCCTCCTACAAAAATTCCTGGGACACCATCGACTATTTCTTCAACGAGGGCTTTGCCGAGTTCGTGAAAAAGCACTTCCCCAACACCACGCTCTGCACCGTTCATGCAGGTCAGCGCTTCTATCTCCCCGGCGCAACGATGCGCATTCTTTATTCCCCCGAGCATCTCTACATCGAGCGCATCCCCGTGAACATGAATCACGGCTCGCTCGTGATCCAGGTGCTTGGCGACGAGGGCAAGGCGCTCATCATGGGTGACAGTGAGCATTGCTCCACCTATTGGGTGATCAAAACCCATCAGAATAGCCTGCAGAGCGACATCTTCCAATATCCGCACCACGGAAGCGGACGCGTGCCCGATCTGGTGACCACCGTGCTCTCGCACTCCCGCGCGGTTCTGATCCCCTGCGTCACCCCCTACTATGAGCGCAACAGCAACCACCTCACCCATGCGGTTGAGAATTGGGAATGGACCGAGGCGACCTACATCATGGGCAACGGCACCGTGACCCTGCGCATGAACGGCGATCTGGTTGACTGATCGAATCATTTACCGTGTTCAAAAAAGGTATCTCAAACGCCTCACGCAATTGAGATACCTTTTTTACGTATACGTATTGTTTTCCCCGAAAAAATGTGATATAATTTTCACAGCACCTCAAAGGAGGATTTCAAGCATGAAAAAACGCGTATTCGTTTGCAGCTTCCAGCAGGAAACCAACGTCTTTAATCCCATTGTCTCCACCGATGCCTATTTCGGTCACGGCAGATGCGAGACGCATATTGGTGCAAAAACGATGATCGGCGGTATGATCGCTCCTCTGCTCGACGCCGACCTTTCGGTCTCTTACGGGCTTGCCTGGGGCGCATATAGCGGAGGCCCCGTTGCGGATTCCGTTTGGCAGAGCTTTTTGTGCGATACGCTCGAACGGCTCGCCGGCGAGGGTCCCTTCGACGGCGTTGCAATCTGCATGCACGGCGCAACCGTTTCCGAAACCAACGGCGACGTTTGCGGCGAGATCGCTGCCGCCGTTCGAGCAGCGGTTGGCGAGGATGTCCCGATCGCCGTGGCGTACGATCTGCACGCCAATATCACGCGCAAAACTGCCGAGAGCGTCGACTATATCTGCGGCTTTCTCGAATACCCGCATACCGATCAATACGAAACCGGTGCACGTGCGTCAAGGCTCCTTCTCTCACATCTGGAGGGCAAGCCGCTCCGAACCGCCTACGCAACGGTCCCGATGATTGCGCCCGCACACGCCTACACCACACAAGAGGGCGGTCTGCGTCGGCTCTTTGACGATGCAAGGGCGCTGGTGGCAAAGGGCGAGATCGCTGATTTCAGCATTTTCGAGGCACAGCCCTGGCTCGACGTGCCCGAGCTTTCCAGTGCAATCGTGGTAACCGCCGCCGATGAGGCGACCGCCTCTCGCGTGGCAAACGACCTCACCCTGCGCCATTTTGCCATCCGTCAAGAGCTGCAGGGAACCCCTCTGATGACAGTGGACGAGGTGATCCGTCGTGCCCTGGAAAATAAAACCGACAAGCCCGTGGTGCTTGTGGACTCCGCCGATTCGCGCGGAGCGGGCTCCACTGCCGACAGCGCCGCCGTGATCGAGGCGTTGCTCCCCTACCGCGACGAGCTGCGTGCCGCAGTTGGAATTTCGGATGCGCCTGCCGTTATAAGGGCATTCGAGCTTGGCGTTGGCGCGGTTGCCGATTTCATGCTTGGTGCAACGGTTGCCCCCGCGCTCTCGCGACCCGTGTTTGTCAAAAACGCGCGTGTGCGAAGCCTGCATCAAGGAGATTTTTACAACGTCGGTCCGATCGCGCGCGGTGCGAGGGTCAGCTGCGGTCGCGTGACGGTGCTTGAGGTTGGCAAGCTCCTCCTCCAGGTGTCGGAGCACAGCCGCAGCGAGCGGGATATCGGCTACTTCCGCAGCTTTGGCATCGACCCCGAGTTTTGTCGGCTGGTTTCGGTCAAGGCATGCACCTCTCTCCGCGCCGCCTACACGCCGATCTCCGCTGAAATCTGCAACACCGCCACCCCCGGTGCTGCGGGAACCGTCCTGCAGGAAATGCCCTACCAAAAGCGCCCCGCGCCGCTCTATCCCTTTGAGGAGATTTCCGAGGATCATGTTGTGAGCGCGGTCTGCTACCGATAAAAACGATCGAAGAAGGATGAATAAGGAGTTAACCATGAAAGACCAACTGATTGCAACCGTGGACGAGCTGAACGCCGAATACGTCAAAATCTGGGAGGATATCTGCAACATCGAAAGCCCCTGGAGCTACAAGGCAGGGGTGGATGCGGTTGGAAAATATTTTATCGACTACGCCAACGAGCGCGGTTGGAAGGTGGAGGTGTTTGAGCAGGAGCGCGCGGGAAACGTTGTGACTCTGACGATGAATCCCGACGTGGATGCCGCCCCCATCGCCCTCTCGGGACACATGGACACCGTTCACGAGCTTGGCAGCTTCGGCTATCCCCCCACGCGAGTGGATTGGGAAAACGATCGGATATACGGTCCCGGCACAACCGACTGCAAGGGCGGTCTCGTTGTGGGCTTTTTGGCAATGGAGGCATTGCGCAGGGTGGGATATCGGAAGCGCCCCGTTGTGATGTACCTGCAGAGCGACGAAGAAAGCGGTGGAAAGCTGAGCGCCGACGCCACCATCAACCACATCTGCAAAAAAGCGCAGGGAAGCGTTGCCTTCTTCAATCTGGAAAACAGCGTCAGGAATGAGGTTTGCTTGGGCAGAAAAGGGATCGTGAGCTTTGAATTCACCGTAACGGGCATTTCGTGCCATTCCTCCGCCTGCGCCACCGCCGGCGCGAACGCCATCCTGGAGGCGGCTTATAAGATCATTGAGCTGGAAAAGTTCAAGGATAAGGACGGACTCACCTGCTGCTGCACCGTGATCAACGGCGGAACGGTGCACAATATCATTCCCGACGAGTGTAAATTTATCGCAAACGTGCGATTCACCAAAATGAGACAGCTTGAGGATTTTATGGCTGCCGCGCAAAAGCTCTGTGAGGATATCCGCGTTCCGGGCTGCAGCTGCAAAATGATCATGCCGCGTATGCGCCCCGCGATGGAGCTTTGCGAGCGGAATATTGCGCTGGTTGACAAACTGAATGCGATCTGGCGCGAAAACGGATTTGACGAGGTAAAGTACGTGTCCAACGCAGGCGGCTCGGATGCGGCGAATGTATCGCAGAGCGGAGTGCCGACGGTGGACGGGATGGGCAATCTCGGCGGATGGATCCACACGTCAAAGGAATTCGGCATCATTTCCTCACTTGCCGAATACGCCAAGCGCCTTGCCGTGATTGCATGGAATATTTGAGTATCCAACCGATTGGGCGATTTATTTTATGTGGAATTAAAAAATCTCTTATACAATTTCAAATTTTTATATTGTTTGAAATATAGAACAAGGATGGCGCCACAAGCAAAGCCGCCTTCCGAGAGGGAGCCTTCCGCATAAAACACATCAAAACGTTCCGTTGCTACCGACTCGGGGCACAGGAACCCTGTGTCGCAACGCATACGGCAGTATCTGTATCTTGAGCTACGAGACACCCCCTTGCCGCCTTGATCTACCTTCGGGAAGGTTCTTTGGGGAGAGGGGTTGCAAAGGGAGAGGGGCTTCCTTGAA
>CAJKPX010000106.1 GCA_905201895.1 uncultured Eubacteriales bacterium
CCTAATTTGTATAAGCTGCTATTCGATGCGTCTTTCGTCTACAGTCTGAAAGATTGGGTGGTTCGTCAATGACGAAGCACCCAATCTTTATTAAATAAAAGCGAGTACAATTATTTTCAATTTTACGTTTCTTCATCGCTTCGACCAAGCAAGTAATCAAGAGTCACATCAAAATAATCAGCAATTCGTATAAGAGTTTTATAATCCGCTTCTCGTTCCAAATTTTCATATCTTGAAATTGTGTTTTGGTTCATATTCAAATCAAGAGCAAGCTTCAATTGAGAAATTTTACGTTTTTTTCTTAATTTCTTGAGTCGAAATTCCATATTTTAACCCTTTTTTCTAAAAAAGTATTGACATTATTATACCAGTCTGGTATAATAAATATATCCCATTTTGGTATGTATTAAAAATGTTTATGAAAAGGTCAAAAAAAACGCTGCCATATTCTTTTATATGACAATCAAAAAAGGGGGAAATAAAACATGAAAAAAGCTATCAGCATAATCATGATCTTCATTTTAATATTTTCAATGATCTCGTGCAATAACCCAAGTGAGTCGAATAAACCTGAAACAGAAGAAGATAAAATACGTTCGGCAGTTACTCGTTCAGCACAGGTAGAATTTTATGGAAACGCCATTGGAGGAAATGAATTGAAATCTTCCTATGCCACAATCTCTACTGTACGTAAAAATTCCGAGAACGAATATTTAGTAAGTGGTCGGATGACGATGGTAGATGTATATGGAACCTATTGGTCAAACAATTTTGACTGTAAGGTAAAAAAGTCTGAATCCCTTGATAAATGGATCGTATCAGGAGGTTTTAATTATACAAGCAGCAACTGGTCAAAAGGATAACACCTTAGTGAACAATCAAAAATCATAAACAAATTATTACCGTATGGGAAAGAGGCTGTCTCTAATTTGGCAATTTGAGACAGCCTCTGCTTCATCAAAACAGCCGCCGCAGACACAGGTTTGTGTCTGCGGCGGTTGTTTTTTTATTGCTTTGTCAGCTTTTGCACGAGAGGGATGAGATTGCCGCCAATGGCATTTCCGAGGGTGATAAAGAGAAGCGCGGGGATCGCTTCCAGCACGCGACCCGTGAGCACGAAGTAGAACATATCCGCAATGCTATGCTCAAAGCCAGCAAGGATAAAGACCATCACGCCCATGAAAACCGCAACCACGCAGAGAAAATCCTTCTCCGCAATGCGCTTTTTGAAGGTATCAACGGCAATAAACATCAGCATGCCGCAGAACACGCCGAGGATCAAAAGGCTATACCAACTATCCCCCAGCTTGGTTGCCACCATGCCCTGACAGGTCGCCTTCAAGCCCTCGCCGAGGCGGGTCAAACCAACCAAAATCGCCGCGAGCGCCGTTCCGACAAAGTTACCGATCCAAACGAGCAGAACGGTGTAAAGGTAACTCCACTTTTTCTCAAGCAGGTTCTCCAGAACGTATCCCACCATGCCCGTGAAAAGGTTGAAACGGAACACAAGGATCGTCAGGAGCCCTACCGCAAAGAGGAACGCGCCTGCAAATTTGTTGGTCTGTGCCAGGAATACGATGCCGCCAATGCCGATGCAAAGCCCTGCCGCAATAGAGAGGATGAGTGTGTTGATCGAATGCTTCAATAATTTCATGTATACTGATTCCTTAAATTTCTCGCGATCAATAATTCTCGGCGTGAACCTCGAAATAGCTCTGCGGATGTGCGCAGGTGGGGCAGATCTCGGGCGCGTTGGTGCCAACCACGATATGACCGCAGTTGCGGCACTCCCAAACCTTGACCTCGCTCTTTGCAAAGACCTGTGCGGTCTCAACGTTCTTCAGGAGTGCGCGGTAGCGCTCCTCATGATGGCGCTCAATGGCAGCAACGAGACGGAACTTGGCAGCGAGCTCGTGGAAGCCCTCCTCGTCCGCGGTCTTGGCAAAGCCCTCGTACATATCGGTCCACTCGTAGTTCTCACCGTCGGCAGCATGCGCAAGATTCTGCGCCGTGTCTCCAATACCCGAGAGCTCCTTGAACCACATCTTTGCGTGCTCTTTTTCGTTGTCGGCGGTCTTGAGGAAAAGCGCGGAGATCTGCTCAAAGCCTTCCTTCTTTGCAACCGATGCGAAATAAGTATACTTGTTTCTTGCCTGCGATTCGCCTGCAAAAGCAGCCTCAAGGTTCTTTTCGGTCTGCGTGCCGGCATACTTGGTCTTGGGGGCGGGCTCACCGATCAGCTCGAGCTTGTCGCCCTTTGCCTTGCAGATCGGGCAGATCGCCTCTGCGCCGTCCTCAACCTCGAATACTGCCTTACAAAGCTTGCATTTGTACTGTTTCATGTTTCAAAACTCCTTTTTATTATATAATTTTTATTTCCAATTTGAATTGGTTTCGTAATGATGTAGTCAACCCGACGGATGCACCGCCAAGCCACGTGAGCTGATCGCCCCAAGAGCTGTCACCCGTGGGGGTTCAGCTCTTGAGGGTTGTGCGTGTTGGGGTTCGCAGGGGAATCTAAATAAACAGATTCCCCTGCTTAGGTGCGGTAAGGGCGCGGAGGAGAAGCCTACTTTGGGTTCTCTCTCCAAATCACTGATTAACCCAGCCATTTTCTGTACGGAATTTTAAAATTTGCTCTGATATATTTTCCGAACGATCTAACTTCATGAGTCCATCCTCTCCGTTTACAATATCACCGTTTGCATCAAGCATTGCAATATACATAATGTATTCGGTCGGATTGTCCCCCTCAATACTTAAAATAAAATGCATTGATTTTCCGTTTGCATCCTTTCGCAAGACTTCAACCCGAAGATTTGTGTTTCCAATGCGCTTCTCCACCATCATCTTGGATGCTTTTGTCATATCTTCACTTTTCTCCACATCAACGGGAACCGCACAAAGGTTTGGGTCGGGGTTTGGAAAAGCCTCATTCCACAAATTTCTTTGTTTCAGTGTCGCAATTTCCTCCTCCAAAAAACATTCCTGCACCAAGTCTGCGGAAAAAGAGGTATCCTTCGGCAAAAAAGCAAGCAAATAATTTTGCTCTCCATAAAAATATACCAAATCGTTTTCTGTCCTCTGCGTAATCAAAAGCGCGTAAACATCTGCGGGCTCATCCCCCCATCCCCATCCAAGCCAAGGGGTCTGAATGCAGGACACAAACATCCTCCTGCCATACTCATCGGTATCTATAAGCACGATCTTATTACTCGAGCGGCTTTCTACCCCGGGAAGCGAGTGGATAGCAACCGCTTCTAAATCGACATGCTCACCCGAATATCGAAATACGGGCTCCGTAAAGATAAGCATACAAGATGGTAAAATTGCAAAAAACAAACCGATCGCGAGTAATTTCCACATTCTTCTATTCATGATTACACCTCACTCGATCAAGCTATAGGCAATTACTACGGGAAGTGGTGCGATAAATAGACCTACGCCCCACGCCAAGGATCCCGGTTTATAACCAGACGCTCTATCTACACCACCAAACAAATCGGCTGTAATTTCCCACGGATTAGAGTAATATTTATAATCGTCCCCCTCAGAGAGCGCGGATGGTATGCCTATACAAGTTAGATAGGTTATCGGAGACATTCTTGAAAATTGAACAAAATGTCCCCATTCATGCTTAACAGTTTCCTCGTCATATGCGTCACTGTTTAAAAACATGAAAACAAAAGATCCCGATCTATCATCTGTAAACTCCCAATCTTCACGAATAACACATTGTCCTTTGTAAAATGAAATATTTGTACTGTTTCATGTTTCAAAACTCCTTTTTATTATATAATTTTTATTTCCAATTTGAATTGGTTTCGTAATGATGTTGTCAACCCAACGGATGCGCCGACGGATTGCGTGAGCCGGTCGCCCCAAGAGCTGTCATCCGTGGGGATTCAGCTCTTGAGGCTTGTTCGCGTCGGGTTTCGCAGGGGAATTCGCCCTACTTATCTTTTTGATCTTCACTCAAGCTTGTCGGATTATTACATCTTGCCGTATCATGTCTTAAAAAAAGAGATTTAATGCTTTTTCCTTTTCCATTTTTTCAACCTGCAGCTCTCCGTCTGCATTGACGGAAAAGTAAACTGAAAAATTACTGTTTCTTGTTTGGGCAATTACGGTGATCGTTTTAAATGGATATACTTTTTGCTCCTTCGCTCGATTACTTTCTTCGATATCATAGTCAAGTCCATCCGTATAAACGTAGCGGGAAACCTGAATTTTACCCGTAATTTCTTCATTTTGTCTGATATAATCTATTGCGGCTTGTTTTAGTTCCTCCTTATACCAATCGTCATTATACGGATCTTCATCCAGAAGAATGACAACGGCGGGCACGATTACCAACATTAAAATTGCAAAGGCAATTACATGCTTTTTTGATATCATATTTTCCTCCTTAAAACCACCCGGGAAATTGCTTGGAAAGAAAATGTCCCCAATCAAAGCCGATTTCGAGTGGGACGGCGAGATCCCAGAGAGATGGCTATGACGCTTGCACACAGAAAACACACTTCGCAAAATCATTATAACATAAGAAAAGACAAAAAGCAAGATTTTTGCATAAAAAAAGACGCAAATCATGTTTGCGTCTTCTTTCAAGGTCATTACCTTTTCTTACGCCCATAGAAAATCGAATAAAAGAATCGAGGATGAATTAAGCGAAACTCATAAATTGTAAGAATATCTTGAACAAGAAGTTCAAGCCCTCGGTCTATTAGTATCGGTCAGCTAAACGCA
>CAJKPX010000107.1 GCA_905201895.1 uncultured Eubacteriales bacterium
AGAGGGGACCTTCTTTCAAGAAGGTCCCCTCTCCCCCTGCATAAAAAAACTCACTTCTGCGGGTCCATGTATTTCCAGAGAGAAATGATATAGTTGAGACCGGACCAGATGGTGAATACGAGCATGAGTGCTGCGGTTGCGAGCGAGACGGGCAGGAAATCGGTGGGACGCTCGATGAGCTTGTAGATCATCGGCTCGGCGATGCAGCAGATCACGCAGGCGATCTGGGTGCAGGTTTTGATCTTGCCCAGCATATTGGCGGGAACCACGATGCCCTTGGAGCCCGAAACGATCAGGCGGATCGAGGTGACGGCGAGCTCGCGGAAGATCACGAGCAGGAACGCCCAGAAAAAGACGTTTGCAAAGAGCAGGTCGCTGTAAGAAATCAGGGAGCGGTAGAGGATCACGAACATGGCGCCGATCACCATAAACTTGTCGGCGAGCGGGTCCATGAACTTGCCGAAATCGGTGACGAGTCCGTATTTGCGTGCGATCTTGCCGTCGAGCATGTCGGTGAGTGAGGCGGCGATAAAGAGGATCAGACCCGTGAGGGTTGCCCAGAGTGCGTCCGAGACCATCATGATTACAACGAAGATCGGCACCATGCACATGCGCAGCACGGTGAGCTTATTGGGAAGATTCATTTTCATGGCGTTTCGTCCTTTCGGTTGGTTATTTGGTAACGAGATTGCCGTAGAGATCGTAGTCGACCACGCGGCGAACCTTGACGCGCACGAACGAGCCGGGTGCAATGCGCTCGTTGGCGCGGAAATAGACCTTTCCGTCGATCTCGGGGGCGTCGGCGGCACTTCTGCCGAAATGCACCTCGGCAACGGGGTCGTAATCCTCGCACACAACGTCAACGGTTTTGCCAATCTTTTCGCGGTTGAGCTCCTCGTTGATCTCCATCTGCAGGCGCATCAGAATGTCCATGCGGTCCTGCTTGACCTGCTCGTCGATCTGGTCGGGGAAGTCATAGGCGGGGGTGTCCTCCTCTCGCGAGTAGGTGAACACGCCTGCGTGATCGAAGCGCTGTTCCTTGACGAATTCGCAGAGCTCCTCAAAGTCGGCGTCGGTCTCACCCGGGAACCCTACGATAAAGGTGGTGCGGATCACGATGTCGGGAATTTCGCGGCGGAGCTTTGCGAGCACCTCGCGGATCATCGCGCCGTCACCGTGGCGGTTCATGGCGGTGAGCATGTGGTCGCTGACGTGCTGAAGGGGCAGGTCGATGTATTTGAGGATGCGGGGATTGTCGCGCATCACGGCGATCAACTCGTCGGTGATCTTGTCGGGGTAGCAGTAGAGCAGACGTACCCACGGAATGGAGGTGTTATCGGTGATCTTTTGCAGGAGCTCGGCAAGGGCGTATTTGCCGTAGAGATCGAGTCCGTAGCGCGTGATATCCTGTGCCACGATCACAAGCTCCTTCACTCCGAGCGACTCAAGCTGCTTTGCCTCGGCAATCAGGTCCTCCATTGGACGGCTGCGGAATTTTCCGCGGATCGCGGGGATCGCGCAGTAGGCGCAGCGGTTATCGCAGCCCTCGGCGATCTTGAGGTAGGCGGTGTATTCGGGCGTGGTGAGCACGCGGTCGCCACCAAGACGCACGGTGTCCTTGTCCTCATGCGAAAAATATTTGACCTTGGAGCCCTTCTTTTTCTTAACCGTGACTGCCTCGATTGCCTCCACGATGTTGTGAATGCTTCCAACGCCAAGCACGGCGTCAACCTCGGGCAGCTCCTTAAAGATTTCCTCGCCGTAGCGCTCCGCAAGGCATCCCGTGACGATGATCGCCTTGAGGTGGCGGTTCTTTTTGAGCCAAGCCACGTCGAGGATGTTCTCGATGGCTTCCTTTTTTGCACTTTCGATAAATGCGCAGGTGTTCACGATGATCACGTCTGCCTCGATGTCCTCGGGCGTGATCTCATAGCCTGCCTGCAGAATTTCATGCAGCATAACCTCGGTGTCGAGCTGATTTTTGGGACAACCGAGTGAAACAAATCCGATTTTCATGTGGTTCCTCTCTTTATTTGGAAATGGGGATGATGTTGGTCCATGCGCGCTTGCCGTCGGCATCCATGACCTCGACGCGGATGTAGGTCTCGCAGGGATCGGGGGTATAGCGTGCCTCGGTGATGCCGTCTCCCGTAAACGCGCGTCGCGTCCAAGCGGCGTTGGATTGGAACACGATCTCGCGCACGGGCGAGGCGCGTACCACAAACTCGTCGCCCTCGCGCCACAGGTGTACCTCGGGACCTTGCGTGGCGTAAAAATCGCCGCGACGGATGGCGGGGAGAAGTCGGTCACGCGTGCAATCCTCGGCTTCCACCATGATCCATGAGATGCAATCGTCGGTGCCGTCGTAGTAGTGTGCATCGTCAGCGGCAAGCAGGGGCAGATAGCAGCCCTTGGTGGCAAGCATATCCACGATCACCGAGGAATCTGCACGGCGTGACATCTGCACACCCGACACCGAATTGTAAATTTCGGTTGCCTCCACGCCGCGGAGTGCCATGATCGCCTCGGGGGTGTTGAGCGACCATGCAGGGTGCGCCAGCACCACCAGCCCACCCGCACGGCGGATTTCGTCGATCACCCTTTGGGGTGGCATTTCTCGCCTCACGGTTGGTGCAGTACGCGCGCCGATGCAGAGAATGTGATAGACACCTGCGCCGCAATCAATGCCGCCAACGTTAAACTCGGCACCCGAGAGCACGGTGAAGTCTGCCGTTTCGTCACCCTCGCCGAAGAACCAGTGGTCGGTGAGCGCGATGGCATCATAGCCCTCGGAGCGGTAGCGGCGGATCACCTCTGCGGGGGTCGCTCTGCCGTCGGTGAGTGTGGTGTGCGTGTGTAGGTTGATTTTGTAGCGATGCTTGCCAAAAAGATCAGTATACACGCCGTGTTACTCCTTTTCAAATTTCTCTCTTTATTTTATCATAAGTCGGGGGTATTTACAAGGCTTTTCGGGAAAAAAGGAGAAAAACTTTGCGCGACTTTTGCAAAGAAAAGACGAGAAAAAAGTGAAAAGCACTTGCAATTCACGGCAAAAAATGGTATGATATAAGTACCGAGTAATTACGGACTAAAAGAAAAGAGGTTTTTTGAACGATGAAATTGAGTGTTCTTGCCAATTTGTATGGCACAAAGACCCTGGAGGAGACCCTGCAGATTCTGACGGGTCTTGGTGTTCACACCGTTGAGCTGGGTGCTGGCGGCTACCCCGGAAAAGCACATTGCAACCCCGAGGAGCTTCTTGCCGATGAGAAGAAATACGATGCGTTCATGGCAACGCTGAAGAAATACGACGTTACCGTTTGCGCACTCGCAACGCACGGAAACGCCCTGCATCCCGATGCGGCGATCGCAAAGCAGTTTGACGTCGACTTCCGCAATGCCGTGCTTCTCGCAGAGAAGATGGGTGTTGACACCGTGATCACCTTCTCTGGCTGCCCCGGCGACCACGAGGGCGCAAAGTACCCCAACTGGGTCACCTGCCCCTGGCCCGAGGATTTCCTTGCCATTCTTGATTGGCAGTGGAATGAGAAGCTGATTCCCTATTGGAAGGAAGCAGGCGCATTTGCAGAGGCACACAACGTGCCCCACATCGCGTTTGAGATGCACCCCGGCTTCTGCGTTTACAATCCCGAGACCCTGCTCCGTCTCCGTGCGGCAGTTGGCCCCGTGATCGGCGCGAACTTCGACCCCTCGCACCTGATCTGGCAGGGAATGGATCCCGTTGCGGCAATCCGCGAGCTGGCAGGCGCGATCTACCACGTTCATGCAAAGGACACCAAGATTGACCACTACAACACCGCGAAGAACGGCGTGCTTGACACCAAGCACTACGGCGACGAGCTCCACCGCGCATGGGTGTTCCGCACGGTTGGCTACGGCAACGGCGAGACCTATTGGCGCGATCTCGTTTCCAATCTGCGTCTGTGCGGCTATGACCGCGTGCTCTCGATCGAGCATGAGGATAGCCTGATGTCGATCGACGAGGGACTGCGCAAGGCTGTTGCCTTCCTCAACGATATCATTATCGACGAGCCGAAGCCCACCTCGATGGCATGGGCTTGATCTCCCGATAGAAAACAACGCGCCGAGGACGCAGAGGCGTTTGTCGGTGATGCCTACAAAAAATGGGCTCTCTCAAGCATCAAAGCTTGGGGGAGCCCCTTTGATCGAGAACCGAAGCGCGGCGATGGGGAATACGCGCTTGACCGAGGCGGCTTTTGTGATAGAAAAATGAGAAGCACGCAAAATAAATCCTGTTTTTTTCAAAAAAACTATTGACAAAAGCAAAAGACTGTGGTATAATCTTATACGTTCCGTTCGGAACGATGCGGAGTATGCTGTAAAAGGCACCGCCTCGGAGACCACACTCCGTGTAAAAATCAAAGGATGAGGGTATGTGCGGAAAAATTCCGCCACACCCACATAAACAATTTTTATATGCGGGTATGGCGGAATTGGCAGACGCGCTAGATTCAGGTTCTAGTGGGGGCAACTTCGTGAAGGTTCAAGTCCTTTTACCCGCACCAAAAACACAAGGGGGTACGCTTTTGCGTACCCCTTGTGTTTTTGGTGCGGACAAAAAACAACACGGTTCTTCACGCGCA
>CAJKPX010000108.1 GCA_905201895.1 uncultured Eubacteriales bacterium
CCTTTTTGCAAAAAGGTCGCTCCCCTCCCCCTGTATAAACCCCTTACAAATTCTTCAAAAAGCGTTCGATGCGGCACAGAGCCTCGGTGATATGGTCGGTGGAATAGCAATAGGAGGCGCGGATAAAGCCCTCGCCGCCCTGACCGAAGGCGGTCCCGGGGACGACTGCAACGCGCTCGGCGTAAAGGAGCTTTTCGCAGAACTCATCGGAGCTCAGTCCTGTGGAGCGGATGCAGGGGAAGGCATAGAAGGCGCCCTTGGGCTCACGGCAGGCAAGCCCGATGCGGTTGAAGCCCGACACGATCAGGCGGCGGCGCATATCGTATTCCTCGCGCATGCTTGCAACCGCCGCGTCCCCGTTTCGGAGCGCCTCAATGGCGGCGTGCTGGGACATGGTGGGCGCGCACATGATCGCAAATTGGTGGATTTTGGTGACCTGCCTGATGATCGGTGCGGGACCGCAGGCATAGCCGAGACGCCAGCCCGTCATCGAAAAGGTCTTGGAAAAGCCGTTGACCACAACGGTGCGCTCCGCCATGCCGTTGATCGAGGCGATCGACACGTGCGGATGCTCGGCAAATGTCAGCTCGGAATAGATCTCGTCGGAGATCACGAACATGTTGGTGTCACGCAGAACCGCCGCCACGGCTTCGAGGTCGGCGCGCTCCATGATACCGCCCGTTGGGTTGCAGGGATAGGGCATGATGAGCGCCTTTGTGCGCGGTGTGATCGCCGCACGAAGCTGGTCGGGAGTGAGCTTGAAATCATGCTCGGCGGTGGTCTCGATGATCACGGGGACGCCGCCTGCCAAACGCACGATCGGCTCGTAGCAAACGTAGCTCGGCTGGGGGATAATCACCTCGTCCCCTGCACAGGTGATGGCGCGAATGCAGGCGTCGATCGCCTCGGAGCCGCCAACCGTGACGAGCACGTCGGTTTTCGGCTCATAGGTCAGCCCGTATTTGCGCTCCATGTAGCGGCAGATCTCGGCGCGGAGCTGCTCAAGACCCGAATTGGAGGTGTAGCGTGTTTTGCCGCTCTCGAGCGAGAGGATACCCGCCTTGCGGATCTCCCAGGGGGTTGGAAAATCGGGCTCGCCGACACCGAGCGAGATCACGTCGCCCATCGACTCGGCAATGTCGAAATATTTTCGGATGCCCGATGGCTTGATATCGGTGACCGTGGGTGAGAGAATTTTACCGTAATCCATCAGAGCAGGTAGCTTCCTCTCTCGTCCTTACCGTTTCCAAGAAGTGCAACGTCAAGCTCCTTGTAGCGGCGCAGAACAAAATGCGTGGCGGTGGAGGTCACCGAATCGAGGGTGGAGAGCTCCTTGGCAACAAAATTTGCAACGTCCTGCAGGGTCTTGCCCTTGACCACCACGTTCAAATCGTAAACACCCGACATCAGATAAACCGACTCCACCTCGGGATACTGCATCACCTTTGCGGCAATATCCTCAAAGCCGCGACCCGCCTTGGGCGTGACCTTGAGCTCGATGATGGCGGAAACGGAGGCACTGTCAAGGCGATCCCAGTCGATCACAGCCTTGTAGCCGCGGATCACGCCGCTCTTTTCCATCTCGGCGATCTCTCTGCGCACCTCGTCCTCGGTGATGCCGAGCATCACGGCGAGATCCGCCGTGCTCGTGCGCGAGTCCTTGCTGATGAGCTTTAAGAGTTTGGTGTTCATAAGATACACTTCCTTTCGGGAATTCGTTTTGGGGGGATTATTTCTCGATAACCTCGATCTTTTCGATCACAACGGGGGTCTTGGGCACGTCATCGTACCAGCCCATGCGACCGGTTTTGACCGCTGCAATCTTGTCGAGCACGTCAAAGCCGTCGGTCAGCTTGCCAAAGCCCGCGTACTGCGCGTCGAGATGGGGGGCGTCGCGGTGCATCACGAAGAACTGCGAGGATGCCGAGTCGGGATCCGAGGTGCGCGCCATCGAAAGCACGCCGCGCGTGTGGCGCAGATCGTTCTGCATGCAGCCGTTGGCACGGAACTCGCCGCGGATCGCGGGCGCATCCTTGTGCTCAAAGCTCTCGTCAAAGCCGCCGCCCTGAATCATGAAGCCACTGATCACGCGGTGGAAGATCAGACCCGAAAAGAAGTCCTGCTCGATGAGCGAGAGGAAGTTTTCCACCGTTTTAGGTGCCTTGTCGGGATAGAGCTCAGCGGTCATTTCGCCAAAGTCACGAACTGTGATCTTGATAATCGGATTTTTCATTTGTTAAAGTCTCCTTTTGCAAGCATTTTTCTCGGTTTGTTCATACCATTATGATACTATTATACATCGTTTCGGTCGCTCTGTCAAGTTTTTTGTGTGCGCGCTCCTTCCTCCCGAAGGGAGGCTCTCTTGTGCGGCTTTTTCAGACGTTTCGCGCGGCGTCAAAAGCAGAAGCAGCGGACCGTTCCATTTTTCAACCGATATTGGTGAGCAGCACGTAATCCCACGCCGAAATACCCGGCAGGATCACCAGCGTTTCGTCCCCTGCCGCGATCTGATCGACCGGCAGCAGCGAGCCGTCGGGCGCGATCAGCGAGAAACTGCCCTTGCCGCGAATGCGACAGAGCACTCTGCCGCTCTCGTCGAAGGATGCGTTGATGAGCATGACGTTGATGCCGCCGTCCCCATTTTCGGTGACGGTGGGCACGATCTTAACCGCTGCCTCCACGCGCACGGGGAGGCGTCCGCCCGAGAGACGGTCGATCAGATTGCAAAGCTGCTCGCGCTTTGCGTGGGTCTGTGCCGATTTCGGGAACAGATAGCCGTCCGCCGCAAACGCTCGTCCCTCGCCGAACTCGCAGAGATACAGACTGCACCCGCGCGGCTCGTGCGTGATGGTCTCGAGGGGCGAGAGCGCCTCGGCACCTCCGAGAGCGCAAATTCATAGGCGTTGCCCTTGTTTCCGATATAATACGTAAAGGACATGAATACATCGCGGTAGTAGTCGGCGTAGTCACCGTTGAGCCCGTGGCTGCCAAAGCGCTCCGCCATGCCGCTCTCATGCGCCGCCTGCACCCGCGCGCCGCATGCCTCTCCGAAACCGCGTGCATGCAGAATTTCCACACCAAGCCCATCGGTAAAGACCCCGCCCCGCAAAATTCGGCTGATCTCGGTGTCGGTCAAACGCTCCCAATCGCGCCCCAATACCGCACTCACGCTCGCGCGGTCGGGATATGCGGTGACGGGAATGCCAAGCTCGCACAACAGGTTGGCGGTTCGGTAGCTCGTGCAGTAAACGCCGCTCGGTCGAGCGCCCTCGTTGCGGTGCGACAGGGTGAGCCATTTGTTGGCGGACGCCGCCATCATATCCAAAAAGGACTGGCGGTCATAGAAAATATCGTTGTTGTAGAGCACACCTGTGCAGCCCGCCATCTGCATGAGAGTGGTCTCCAGCTCCGAAAAATGCGCGGAGCGGTTGAGCGTTTGGTAGTTGAACGCCTCATATTCGTATTGAATATCGGTCACGCGGGCGGGATATTGGGAAATCTGCTGCTGAACGCGGAAATATTTTTTCACAATGTCGATCGGCGTGCGCTCATCGTAAAAGCCGCCGCCGGGACGGCAACGCGCGGCACCGCTCTCCTCAATCCAATCGGAAAAGCAGTTGCCGTCGATCGACATATACCCAACCGCAACGCGTGGGTCAACCGCATGCACGCTCTCGCGCACCGTTCGGATCACGCGCGTGATCCCCTCGTGCTGAATCGAGCGCCACAGCGCCAGCGCCTCGGCATCCGACCCGATCAGCGCCACAAGCTCCCGACGCGAGCGGTCACCGCCAAAGCGACGGTTGAAGCGCTCAATGCAGCCATCGCAAAAGCATCCGTCGCCCTCTATGCGAATATCGTCGTCCATCCAGATAAAATCGGCTCCCGTTTTGGCGTAAAGCGCGTAACGCTTGGCAACGTGATCGAGAAAATCCTCGCTCATAAAGCAGAGCTGACCGCGTGACTCCTCGCCGTCTCGGTTCACCTGATAGGGAAACGGTGCCCTCGGCAGCACGTCCCAGCCCTCGTTCAGATGCCCGACGGTGGCAAGCAAATTGATCCCCACGCTCGGCACACCGACCGCGCGGTAGCGTTCAATCCGATCGCGCAGAATCTCGGCATTCTGTGCCGACCACGCAAGGTCCCAATACCCGTAATGCGAGAACTCGGCAAACAGCGTGATCTCGTCGATCACACCAACGTTCCGCTCGACAAAAGCAAGATGCTCCCGAAAGTTCTCCTCCCTGTAATATCGGTGATGCCCGATCCGCAATGCCTGTTTCATGTTGACCTCCTATCAAAGGGGGCTCCGCCCCTTTTTCTGCGCCTATTATAGCATATCGCAAAGGATTTTGCAAGGGAATGAGATTTTTTCAGGGGGACTTTTTTTGACTCCGAGCATAGGTTCTGCCGTATGCGTGGCGACGTCAAGCACTTGTGCCCCGCGTCGATAGCAACGGAACGTTGCGTTTACCGCACACCCAAAACGCACTCCCGAA
>CAJKPX010000109.1 GCA_905201895.1 uncultured Eubacteriales bacterium
CCAAGGGGGCTTGTGCAAGCCACCAGCACGGCTGGTGGTCATGACTTTTCATAGAGGGCTTCACAAATCAGAGCGCGGCGATATATTCCTCCAGCTCACTCTTGATTACCGAGACCTGCGGACCGTACACCACCTGAATGCCTGTGCCCTTGCGGATCACGCCCGCGGCGCCGCTTGCCTTCAGCTGCGCATCGTTGACGAGAGCGGGGTCCTTGACGCTCACGCGCAGACGAGTGGCGCAGCAGTCGAGAGAGACGATATTTTCCTTGCCGCCGAGTCCCTCAAGAATTTGAGCGGAAACGGTGTGACCGTCAACGTTTGCAGCGCTTTCTTTTTTTGCGTTGTAGTCGGCACGCGTGTAGAGCTTGGTCTCCTCGCCGTCCTCCTCGCGACCTGGAGTCATATAGTTGAAGCGACGGATCATGAAGCGGAAAAGCAGGAAATAGATCACGAAATAGAACACGCCGACCACAGGGATCATCACCCAATTGGTCTTGGCATTTCCCTGCAGGATACCAAAGAGAAAGAGGTCGATGAGTCCTCCCGAGAAGGTCATGCCCACGCCAACGTTGAGCAGGTGCATGAGCATATAGGCAAGCCCCGCCAGGATCGAATGGATCACATAGAGGATCGGTGCCACGAAAAGGAAGGTGAATTCGAGCGGCTCGGTGATACCCGTGAGGATTGAGGTCAACGCAGCGGAGAGGAGAAGACCACCCGCAACCTTGCGTTTGGTGCTCTTGGCACAGGTATACATTGCCAGCGCCGCACCGGGCAGACCGAAGATCATCAGCGGGAATTTACCGCTCATAAAGCGGCATGCCTCAACCGAGAATTTTGTGGTCGAGGGAGAAGCCAGCTCGGCAAAAAAGATATTCTGCGCACCGTAGATCAGCGTGCCGTCGATCATTGCCGAACCGCCCACACCCGTTTGCCAGAAGGGCAGATAGAACACGTGGTGCAGACCGAAGGGGATCAGGATACGCTCGATAAAGCCGTAGATCAGCGTACCCGCATAGCCCGAGCGGAGCACGAGATCGCCGAGTGCGTAAATTCCGCTTTGCACGAAGGGCCAGACAAAGAACATCAAGACACCGACGAGAATATAGACCGCGGTGGAGATGATCGGTACGAAGCGGCTGCCTCCAAAGAAGGAGATCACGTTGGGCAGGCGGATCTTGTAGAAGCGGTTGTTCAGCGCGGCAACGCCGAGACCGACGATGATGCCGCCGAACACGCCCATCTGGAGCGATTCAATTCCAACCACGTTTGCAACCGTACCCTCCTGCATTGCGCCCGCCTCCAACATGCCGCTGATGATCAGGAGCGAGTTGATGGTCTTGTGCATCACGAAAAATGCAATCGCCGCAGAGAGCGTGGCGGTACCCTTTTCGTTCTCCGCCATGCCGAGTGCAACGCCCATTGCGAAAATGATCGGCAGGTTGTCAAAAATGACCGATCCGACCGAGGCGAGCACCGAAAAGACCGAATAGAGCACAGTTCCGGGGCCCATCCAGGAAATGAGGTTGTATGTCTCGAGCGTTGTGGTGTTGGTGAGTGAGGAGCCGATGCCGAGCAGAAGCCCTGCAATCGGCAGAAGCGCGATCGGAAGCATGAAAGCCCGTCCCACGCGTTGGAGTATGCTGAAAGCGGTGGAGTCCTTTTTATTCTTTTTGAGAGCGGCTTCAGACATTTTTGCCGTGTCTCCTTTCCCGTACAAGTTTTTTATGATTTTAAGAGACGGTAATCCAACACCGCGTCCTCGCCGCCGATCACCTGTCCCTCTCGAATTTTTTTGATTTGGATTGCCTCGGGATTGCCAATAATCACAGGGATCACCGAGGGGATATTTCTGCCGCGCAGAACGTTCAGGTCCACGCGCGCGATCACGTCTCCCGCTTGGATCTGATCGCCAATCTTTACCATTGGCAAAAAGCCGTCGCCTCCGAGTGTCACCGAGTCGATCCCAATGTGAACGAGCAGATCGAGTCCATCGTCGGTCAGGATCGTGTAGGCGTGCTTTGCCTCTGCAACGCTGTCCACACGCCCCGAGGCAGGGGCGTAAACCGTTCCGTCGAGCGGCTCGACCGCAAATCCTACCCCAAGCATCCCCGAAGCAAACACCTCATCGGGCACGGCAGAGAGTGGTACGGCGCGACCGTTTGCCACAGCAAGCAGATTTTTTTCTTTCCTTTGAAATATCATAGCGCAATACCTTCCTTTTATTTGCACTCGGTCACCTTGCCGCGCAGACCAAGCAGATAGGGAACCGATACCGAAAGCTCGTCGATCCGCATGTCGGCAAAGCGTTGGGTCAGGAGCAGGTCTGCCGCCATCTCGCCGCAGATTCCAATCCAGCCGCCCGTGCTGTGAATGGCGCTTGCCGCTTTTGCGATCAGACGCAGGATTGGCTCGCGGTTATCGTCGCAGAGCTTTGCAAGTGCAGGGTTTTGTCGGTCTGCCGCAAGGGTATATTGCGTCAGATCGTTCGTGCCCACCGAAAAGAAATTCACTTCCTCTGCCAGCTCCTCGCTCATGATGGCGGCGGCAGGAGTTTCGATCATGATTCCCAGCTCGATATCATCCTCGAAATGCCGCCCCTCACGGCGAAGCTCGGCTTTGCATTCCTCCAGGAGGCGCTTGCTCTGCCGCACCTCATCGACCGAAACGATCATGGGAAGCATGACCGATAGTCTGCCGAATGCCGATGCACGCAGGATGGCGCGAAGCTGCGTTTTGAAAAGCTCCTCCCGTGCCAGACAGATGCGGATCGCGCGGAAGCCGAGTGCGGGATTTTCCTCGGCAGGCAGACCGAAATAAGGAATCTGCTTGTCGGCTCCGATATCGAGCGTGCGAATCACTGTCCGTTTGCCCTGCATGCGGAGCGCGACCTCGCTGTATGCTTCAAACAAACGTTCCTCGGAGGGGTAGTCGGCAGATCCCAGATAAAGGAATTCACTACGGAGCAGCCCGATGCCGTCTGCTCCGTTGGAAAGTGCTGACATGACCTCGTTGGCGTCCCCGATGTTGGCATAGATGAGCATGTGATGTCCACTCTGCGTGACGGCAGGCTTGTTCAGAAGCGAGCGCAGATAGCGATCGTGCTCCTGTGCAATGCGATCGTCCTGGCGTTGCTTTTCTGCAAAGAGCGCTTTTTGATGCTCGTCGGGCGAAACGGTGAGCGTGCCTTCTGCCGCGTCGAGTAGAGCGTAGGCTCCGTCGAATGCTTCGTCGATCCTGCCAACCCCGATGAGTGCGGGAATTCCCATGGCGCGTGCGAGAATAGCGGTGTGCGAATTGGGCGTGCCGCGAAAGGTGACGAAGCCGAGAATGAGTGATTTTTCGAGCATCACGGTTTCGGACGGTGAGAGATCGTCGGCAACGAGCAGAAAGGGCTCGCCCTCTGTCTCGCGCGCAATCTCTTTTTCTCCCCGTAATGCTCCCTGCAGCTGAAGCTCCAGATCGCGCAGGTCGGCGGCGCGTGCCGAAAGATAGGGATCGTCAAGTGCCTCCAGGGTACGCGAAAAACGTTCGGTTGCACGCTGGAGGGCGACCTCTGCTGCACATCCTTCCGAAATGCCGCCGCGTAGAGCCTCCAGATAGTCCTCGTCCTCAAGCAGCATCCGATGGATCAGAAAAATCTCTGCCGTTTCCTCTCCCGCATCACGGAGAGCCTTTCGATGCAGCTCCGAGAGGCGTTTCAGCGTTCCTTGCAGGGCAAGCTCCATGCGCCCCCATTCGACAATCGGATCGCAAGGACGGTCCGATGTCTGCGCTTTGGCAAATGCACGGCGGAAAAATTTGAGATTTCCGGCGCGCTTGCCGCTGCTGATGCCCGTTCCGTGAAAGATGCGTGCGTTCGTCTGTGCCTCTTTCATCAATCGCTCACCCCGGAGGCGGAAAAGCCGTTTTTG
Source organism: uncultured Eubacteriales bacterium (assembly GCA_905201895.1). Classification (GTDB taxonomy): domain Bacteria; phylum Bacillota; class Clostridia; order Oscillospirales; family CAG-272; genus UMGS1865. Next base: position 3,915 of record CAJKPX010000109.1, read on the forward strand.
CAGAATGCCTCAAGCGATGCGGCTGCGCTTGCCTCGTCATCTCCTTCAATAGAAAAGACCAGTGAGGCTCCGTGAACAGCCCCCAGGCTCATCAGTGAGAGCAAGCGCTTGGCATCCGCCTTCTTTTCCCCGAACCGCACGCAAATACTCGACTCAAAGCCCTTGGCAAAATTGGCAAGCTGACCTGCGGGACGTGCATGCATGCCGTTGGGGTCCTCAATTTGATAGGTAAACTCTTTCATAGCAGAACATCCTCTTGTGTTTTTGAGATTTGCTACTATTTTGGCATGCTTTTCGGAGTGTTATGCAAAAAAGAAAAAAACTAACATTTCAAAGCGGTCTGCAAATCAAAAAACACCCGTGATTACGCAAAAAATGCGCTTTTTAGGCTGGTTCTCATAAGGATGTTTACCGTAGGGGCGATCATTGATCGCCCGCAAACAACCGCAAAAAAACGGGCGACCAAT
>CAJKPX010000110.1 GCA_905201895.1 uncultured Eubacteriales bacterium
GGGCACTTTCTTGCAAGAAAGTGCCCCCTCCCCCTGCAAACGAAAAATCCATTCTTTTTCTCAAAAAACTTGACAAACTTCATTTCATATGTTATACTACTATAAACGCGCAGAAAAAGAGGAGTAGAGTCCTGTCGGTTTGCAGAGAGCGGGCGGTTGGTGTGAAGCCCGTAAACACGGGGAATTGAAGTCGCTTTGGAGCGGTGTGGGTGAGAATGCCGACGGCGGCATAGTAGCTCGCAACGGGACCCGCCGTTATGGGAAAGAGTGTGCGCCGCGAGAAATTCGTGTGCGCAAAATCAGGTGGTACCGCGTGCTTCCACGTCCTGATGAGGACGGAGGAGGCTTTTCTTTTTGCAATGAAGCGCCAAGGCGGTGCCGCAGAATCAAAATGGGTAATAAAAGACAGGAGGTTCATGGAAATGGATCAATACAACGAGCTGCCCAAAACTTATGCCCCGGGCGAGTTTGAGGACAGAATTTATCAAACGTGGTGTGAAAAGGGCTATTTCACGCCCGACGTCAAAAACGAAGCCGAGCATTTCTCGGTGGTCATTCCGCCCCCCAACGTCACGGGACAGCTGCACATGGGTCACGCACTCGACGAGACCCTGCAGGATATCCTCGTGCGCTATAAGCGCATGCAGGGCTTCAACACGCTCTGGATTCCCGGCACCGACCATGCGGGCATCGCTACGCAGATCAAGGTTGAGGAAAGACTGCGCGTGGAGGAGGGTCTCTCGCGCTACGATCTCGGCCGCGAGAAATTCCTCGAGCGCGTTTGGCAGTGGAAGGATAAATACGAGGCTCGCATCACGGGTCAGCTTAAAAAGCTCGGCGCGTCCTGCGATTGGACCCGTCAGCGCTTCACCTTCGACGAGGGCTGCTCGCGTGCGGTGCGTGACGTGTTCGTAAATCTTTATGAAAAGGGTCTGATCTATCGCGGCTACCGCATCATCAACTGGTGCCCGCGCTGCCTCACCGCACTCTCCGACGCAGAGGTGGAATATAAGGATCAGCCGGGGCACTTCTGGCATATCAAATATCCGATCAAGGGCGAGGAGGGCTTCGTTGAGGTTGCAACCACGCGCCCCGAAACCATGTTCGGTGACACCGCCGTTGCGGTCAACCCCGAGGACGAGGCAATGAAGCACCTGATCGGCAAGACCCTGATTCTGCCCATTGTTGGCAGAGAGATTCCCGTGATCGCCGACGATTACGTGGAGATCGGCTTCGGAACGGGATGCGTGAAGATCACTCCCGCGCATGACCCCAACGACTTCCTCGTTGGTCAGCGCCATAACCTTGAGCAGATCAAGGTCATGAACGATGACGCTACCATGAACGCAGGTGCAGGCAAGTACGAGGGCATGGATCGCTACGAGTGCCGCCGCGCGCTGGTTGCCGACCTTGAGGCAGAGGGGTATCTTGTGAAGGTTGTTCCTCACGAGCACAACGTTGGCGTTTGCTACCGCTGCAGCACAACGGTTGAGCCGATGACGAGCGACCAGTGGTTCGTTCGCATGAAGCCGCTTGCCGAGCCCGCGATCGAGGCGGTTGAGAGCGGCGACATCCGCTTCGTTCCCGAGCGCTTCTCCAAAAACTACTTCAACTGGATGAACAATATTCTCGACTGGTGCATCTCGCGTCAGCTCTGGTGGGGTCACCGCATCCCCGCGTTCTATTGCGACGCCTGCGGCGAGATGACGGTCTCGCGCACCGATATCGACACCTGCCCCAAGTGCGGCGCACCCGTTCGCCAGGACGAGGACGTGCTCGACACCTGGTTCTCTTCGGCACTCTGGCCCTTCTCCACCATGGGTTGGCCCGAAATGACCGAGGATCTGAAGAAATACTATCCCACCAGCGTGCTCGTCACGGGCTACGATATCATCACCTTCTGGGTCTCGCGCATGATCTTCTCGGGACTCGAGCATATGGGCGAAAAACCCTTCTCGACGGTATTTATTCACGGTCTTGTGCGTGACGCGCAGGGCAGAAAGATGTCCAAGTCGCTCGGCAACGGCATCGACCCGCTCGAGATCATCGAGAAATACGGCGCCGACGCACTCCGCTTCGCGCTCTCCACGGGTAACTCGCCCGGAAACGACATGCGCTTCTCGGATGAGAAGATGGAGGCGGCGCGCAACTTTGCCAACAAGCTCTGGAACGCATCGCGCTTCGTGCGCATGAATCTCACCATCGACCGCGTGGAGCTTCCGTCCGCCGACAAGCTCGCAACCGAGGACAAGTGGATTCTCTCCGAGTTCAACAAGACGGTTGCAAACGTCACGAATGCGCTTGACCGCTTCGAGATCGGCGTTGCACTCAACGCAATTTACGAATTCGTTTGGGATATCTTCTGCGATTGGTATATCGAGCTGACCAAGAGCCGTCTGAACGAAAAGGAGACCGAGGGCAACAAGACCGCGCAGAACGTGCTCTGCTACGTGCTCACCGGCACGCTCAAGCTCCTGCACCCCTTCATGCCCTTCATCACCGAGGAAATTTATCAGGCTCTGCCGCATGACGGCGACAGCGAGAGCATCGTGATCGCATCCTATCCGAAGGCGGACGAGAGCATGGATTATTCCGCAGAGTCTGCGATCATGACGCGCATCATCGCCGCAATCAAGGCGATCCGCCTGCGCCGCAACGAGATGAACGTGGTTCCCTCGCGCCGCGCAAAGGTTTATATCGAGACCAGATATCCCGAATCCTTCGGTGCCTCCACGCATCCCTTCTTCGTACGTCTTGCATCGGCGTCCGAGGTTGAGGTTGCCGAGAAGTTTGACGCCGACACGGTTTCTGCCGACAACGCCGTGCAGATCATCACCGACTCCGCAACGCTCTATCTGCCCATGTCCGATCTGGTGGACACCGAGAAGGAGAGAGCGCGCCTGGAGGGTGAGATGAAGAAGCTGACCGACGAGATCGAGCGCGTGAACAAGAAGCTCGCAAACGAGAGCTTCGTTGCAAAGGCACCTGCGGCTGTGGTTGACGCCGAGCGTGCAAAGCTTGCAAAGTACACCGAAAATCTCGAGGGCGTCAAGGCAGCGCTCGCAAAGCTGAAATAAATTATTACGGAGAATATAGAAAATGAAAGCAGTTGTTTTGTACGGCCCCGGAAGTGTTGACGTTGGCGAGCTGCCGGTTGTGGAGATGAATCCCGGCGACGTTCGCGTTCGTGTTGCATACTGCGGCATCTGCGGCAGTGATTTCCATAAATACGCAGGCAAGAAGAACACCCACCCGATCCGCTATCCCGTGGCGCTCGGTCACGAGATTTCGGGCGTGGTTGAGGCGGTTGGCTCTGCCGTTACCAATTTCAAGGTTGGCGACCGCGTGACCGTTGACCCCAACTGGGGATGCGGCAAATGTCGTTACTGTCAGGAAGGAAAGCCCTCCTTCTGTGAGCACGCAAGAGGCGTGGTTAAGGGCATGGCAGAGTTCGTCACCTCGCCCGAGGAGAACGTCTACCACCTGCCCGATAGCCTTTCCCTGCGCGATGCGGCGCTTTGCGAGCCGCTTGCATGCTGCCTGCGCGGCATGGACCTGCTCGGTATTCAGCACGGTGACAGCGTTGCGCTGATCGGCTTTGGCGCGATCGGAAACATCGTGCTCCAGCTCATCCGCGCGGCAGGTGCGGGCGAGATCTGCGTGGTCGAATATGACGAGAGCAAGCGTGAGAGCGCAATGGCACTCGGTGCCACGACGTTCATTCCCTCGAGCGATACCGAGGCGATCGCGCGCTATGCCGAGGAGCATGACGTCACCCGCGTGATCGAGTGCGTTGGCATCGGCGCGGCACAGGAGTCGGCACTTGCCATTGCGGGCAAGGGTGCCACCGTTGTGATGTTCGGCGTGAGCGATTCGGCTGTGAAGCTGCCCATCTCGCTCTACGATGCCTTCCTCAAGGAGCTCACCATCAAGACCTCGTTCGTCAATCCTCACACCTCGGCGCGTGCGGTTCGTCTGCTCGGCGCGGGTGTGCTCGACACCGACAAGATCATCTGCGGTGTGCTTTCGATGGAGGAGGCGGTGGAGGAATTCCGCGCACCCAAGCTCAGCCGTCGCGGCAAGGTGTTGGTTGCGGTTGATCCCTCGCTCAAATAAAAAAGAAGGGGCTGCGTCATTGGCGCAGCCCCTGCGCAAAAAAGCCGACGGTAGGCTTTT
>CAJKPX010000111.1 GCA_905201895.1 uncultured Eubacteriales bacterium
CCTGCCGACATTCTCATTCTCGGCTACACTCACCCCTCGCTCGCCTCGCATCTGGCGCGCTTCAATATCATTCAAACCCTGCTCTCCGAGGACTACGCCGTTCAGCTCGACCGAGCCGCCGCAGCGGCAGGCGTGAGCGTGCGCGCGCACGTTGCGCTTGACACGGGCATGAACCGCATCGGCTTTGCCGCACACAGCCCCGAGGAGATGCTCGCCAGCACCGCCGCGATCCTTCGCGTTTCGGGCTTTCAGAGCATGACGGTGGAGGGCATGTTCACCCACTTTTCACGCGCCGACGAGGCACCCGACAGCGAGGGTGAGGCGCACACCGACCTGCAAGCCGCGCGCTACCGCAGGGTGATGCAGATGCTCGAGGAGCGCGGATTGCATATTCCCTTCCACCATGCCTGCAACAGCGCCGCCGCTATGCGACGTCCGCAGGATTATTTCAATGGCGTGCGCATTGGCATCCTGCTCTTTGGTGCGCGTCCCTCCGACCGCATTGATCCCCCGCTCGCCCCCGTCCTCCGACTCAAAACCGTGATCTCGCATCTGCATCGGCTCCTGCCGGGTGAGGCGGTGAGCTACGGCGGCGATTTCGTTGCCGACTCCGAACGCCTGATCGCAACCGTTCCGATCGGCTATGCCGACGGCTTTTTGCGTGCTTACACGGGCACGTTCGTCACGGTGCACACCGCAGAGGGCTGCCGCACCGCGCCCATCATCGGGCGCATCTGCATGGACCAATGCATGATCGACGTCACGGGAACCGGCGCACAAAGCGGCGACGTGGTCACGCTTTTCGGCGAGGACCCCAAGCAGCTCTCCGCCTTTGCCGCCCGCGCCAACACCATCGACTACGAATGTCTTTGCCTGATCTCCTCGCGCGTCAAGCGCGTTTATCTTGAGGGAGAGTCCGATCTCCCTCCGCAGAACACCTGATCCCGAAAGGAGTTACATCAACATGGCATCTTCCAAAATCACCCGTGCGATCGCACTCGTTCTTTGTCTGATCCTGTGCACCCTCGCACTTCCCGCCTGCAAGACCAAACACGATCCCCTCGCGCCGCTCGGCTTCTCAAAATTTGAGATCGACGCCAAGGGCGAGCGCGTGCATGCAACGCTCCGACTCGATGCACGCACCCTGCAAAATCACGCCGGCGAATGGATCTTCCTCTACGAGCTGCTCCCCGGCGAGACCACCGAAACCGCCAAGGGCGCCCTCCCGATCGCCTCTGCAAAAATCTCCTCGGCGGTTGATTTTTCCTTCGATCTCCTCGACGGCGAGCGCTCGCGCCTCTATTCCACCTTCGTGGTCGGCTTTGAGGACGGCTCGGTGCTCTCGCACGACGGCTACGCCATCCAAAACCCCGAGGTGCTTGCCGACGTTGCCGCACCCTTCCTCTGGACAGGCTCTCCCAAGGGGCTTTTGGTTGACGACGTGGAAAACGCAGTCTCTCTCCACACCTCGCATGCAGCCCTGGAGCTCTCGCTCTCGACCCTCATGGGCGGCAGCGACCCGTTCTCCCTCGGCGGCGTGACCTACACCTACAATGAAAGCGCGCTCAAGGCACTCGACGGCAGGGTCCGCACCGCAACCGAGGGCGGCATGCAGGTCTCGCTCCGACTCCTGCTCGACAAAACGGTTGACGAAAAGACCTTTGCCGCGCTCCTCACGCTGCTCTGCAGCCGTTATAACGGCGAGAACGGCGGTATTCTCTCCGCAATCCTGCTGCACGCAAATGATCTGACTCCCGAAACGGCAACCGATCCCGCAACCGTCTCGCGCATCGCTACGCTCTGCCGCATTGCAGACCTGGCGCTCCGTTCCCACGTTTCCAACGGTCGCGTTTACGTTCACAGCGATCTTTCCATGACCGACACCCGCGCCTTTTTCACCGCCCTTCAAGCCGCAATTTCGCTTGGCGGTGCCTTTGATTGGGGCATGTCGGTGCTCGCCGAAACGCCCTTCCCCGAATTCTCGCCCCACCACAAGCCTATGTCCGAGGATGCGATCACAACCGAAAATCTCGGTGAGCTCAACGATCTGCTCACCACCTCCGCCCGTCGCGGTGCGGCATGGCTTTCGGTCGATCTGGCACCGATCTCCTCGGAAAGCTTTCTCATCCAGGCGGCGGCATACACCTATCATTATCTCACCGCGTCGCTCGCCAAGCCCTCCATGATCTTTTATCTTGCCCACTGCGACGGCGTTGGCAGCTACCCCGATAACGGTCTTTTCCACGCCGACGGCAGATCGCGCCTGCTCTCCACCTACTATGCCACGGTTGACAGTGGGCTGCAGGGGAGCGATCTCTCGGGCTGCCGCGAGATCTGGCAGCTGATCTGGGGCGAGGACGTTGACGTTGCCGCGCTCGAAGCGATCCGTTCCGCAAAGCGCGTCAGCGGCAGCGCGGGCATCGGCATCGGCGGCATTGGCGAGCGAACCCTCTTTGATTTCGGCGAGAACAACACACACGGATTTGGCGCCATTTCCTCGCTCTCGGGTGTTGCACTCCGCGAGTCAGCCACACAGGGAACGCCCGCACTCATGCTTTGGGCAGACTCCTCTCAAAGCGCACTGAACGGCGTTGACGTGCGCCACGCATCGGGTATTCGCAAAACACTCCCGAGCGGCGCCGCACTCAAGGATGCCCTTTCGATTTCCGCACATTTTCTCGCTCAAACGAACTCCGCCGACACCTGCACGCTGCGTCTCACGCTCGTTGGTGTCGCGCCCAACGGCTCCAAGGTGATTTACGAATCCGACACCACGGTGCAGAGCGGATCCTGGCAGACCGCAACCTTCCAGATCAGTCAGTTCGTGCTCGACGCCGACCTCTCGGAACCCGTCAGCCTCTCGCTCACGGTGGAAAACGGACAGGCATCCGAGGAGCCCTATCCGCTCTGGTTTGGCAGTATTCTGGTCCGCACACCCGAGGTGAGCGGCTTTGACCCCACGCCCCTGATCCTGATCCTCGGTGGCGCCGTGCTCGGCTGTGTTGGCGTTCTCCTGCTCTACCGCTATGCCACGGCTCGCGCCGAATCCAAGCGTCGACGTGCCGCACGCAGGGGCAGACGCTGAACGGGGAGGCACCTGATATGTCACAAAATCACATTACGTATGAGAAAAAATCGCTCGACCTCGAGTGTCGCAAGCACGTAAAAGCCTCGGGACACCTGCAATGCATGCCCCACCTCCACCGCGAGCTGGAGTTGGTTTGCATGCTGGGCGGTGAGTCGGTGGCATATGCCGACTCCACGCGCTGCGTGCTTCACCCCGGCGACGTCTTTCTCACCTTTCCCAATCAAATTCATTCCTACGAAACCTACACCGACGAGCGCTTTATCCTCTTTATTCTTCGCCCCGACCTCGTGCCCGAGCTGATGGACACCTTCAATATCGCTCTGCCCGAGTCGCCCGTGGTGAAGGGCTTTCTGCTTGAGCCGCGCATGAGAGAGCTGCTCGACCTGCTCGCCGATGCCTGCGATAAGAAGAAAAACGGAACCCCCTACGTCAATTCCCTGCGCCGCGGCTACCTGCTCGCCTTTTTCTCGGAGCTGCTCGCGTGCATGCCCGTTCGACGCCTGCCTGTTGGCGATTCGGGCGCTCTGCGTGACATCGTATCCTTTTGCGCGCAGAACTACGCCGAAAACCTCTCGCTTTCCATGCTTGAGGAGCATCTGCACCTCAATAAATACTATATCTCGCATCTGTTCAGCGGCAAGCTCGGGATTCGCTTCAACGATTACATCAACTCTCTCCGCATCTCCGAGGCATGTCGCCTGCTCTCCAATTCCGATATCAGCGTCACCGAAATCAGCGAACGCGTCGGATTTAATACCCTGCGTACCTTTAACCGTGCCTTCGTCAAGCAGATCGGCGTTTCCCCCTCGGAATACCGCCGCGGCGAGGGCGGTCGCTCAATCTCCACGCCTTGAGTTTGGAGTTGGGAGTTTTTTGTGGGGGCGGGGGTTTTAGGGAGTGTGGATTTTCACGGGGAAGGGACTTTTGCAAAAGTCCCTCCCCCGAACCCCCTCCTCAAA
>CAJKPX010000112.1 GCA_905201895.1 uncultured Eubacteriales bacterium
CTTGAAAGAAAAGCCCCTCTCCCCCTGTCCCCCTCACCCCAAAGAACTTTTCCGAAGGTGTATTTTTTAAGGTGTTTATTTGTACACAGACGCGTCATTTGGACGCTTTTTTGTGTTCATTTGAATAGGACTCGCTCGAATAGCACGTTCGCGCACGAATAAAATTCTATCAACCTTTTCTCCTCTTGAAAGCTTTTGAGGAGGGGTGCAGGGGAGGAACTTTTCTCGAAAAGTTCCTCCCCTGCAAAAATTTATTTCCCTTTAATTCGCTTCCAATATTCGGCGGCGGCTTGCTCGGTCTTGTTGGGACCGGGGGTGTAGTAGGTTGTGCCGCGCAGATCGTCGGGCAGGTATTGCTGGGATACGTAATGGTTTTCAAAATCATGCGGATACTGATAGCCCTTGAAGAGCGGACTCTGCAGATGCGTGGGGACGTTGATGCCCTTTCCGCGTCGCACGTCCTCGGCGGCGGCACCCACGGCGAGGTAAGCGGAATTCGACTTTGGCGCGGTTGCGAGCATGATGGCGGCATTGGCGAGCGGAATTTGCGCCTCGGGCATGCCGAGCTCCTTTGCCGACTCGCAGCAGGAGCGCGTGATGACGGCGGCAAGCGGGTAGGCGAGTCCGATATCCTCGGAGGCGATCACCTGCAGGCGGCGGCAAACCGAGATCAGCTCTCCGAGTGAGAGCAGCTTTGCAACGTAAAAGGCGGCGGCGTCGGGGTCCGAGCCGCGGATCGACTTTTGCAGGCAGGAGAGCAGGTCGTAGTGCGTGTCATCGTTAAAGCCGCTCACCGAGGTGTCAAAGCTGTCCACGTCCTCGCGCGAGAGCGCCGAGTCGGCGGCATGGTAGGCGTTTTCAAACAGTACGATCGCATGGCGGACGTCTCCGCGTGCGCAGGTGGAGATATAGTCGCAGAGCGCATCGTCGATCTGCTTGTCCTGTCCCGTTTCTTCGTTGAGGTAGGCAAGCGCACGGCGCAGAACGGGACGGAGTGCCTGCGGCGTGACGGGCTTGAACTCAAAGAGCGAGGAGCGCGAGAGGATCGCGTTGTAGACGTAAAAATGCGGATTTTCGGTGGTTGACGCGATCAGCGTGATGCGGCCGTCCTCCATATATTCGAGGAGCGACTGCTGCTGCTTGCGGTTGAAATATTGAATCTCGTCGAGGTAGAGCAGAACACCGCCCGAGCCAAAAACGTTGTTGGTCTCGTTGATCACCTCCTTGACGTCCGAAAGCGACGCCGAGGTGGCATTGAGGCGGCGGAAGGTCATGCCCGATTGCTTGGCAATAACCGATGCCGCCGTGGTCTTTCCCGTGCCGGGAGGACCGTAAAAGATCATATTGGTAATTCTGCCGCCCGCGAGCATGCGGCGGACGACGCCTCGTGCGCCGAACAGATGATCCTGACCGACGATACCGTCGAAATCATCGGGGCGCAGCAGGTCGGCAAGTTGAGCGTTTTTCATGGCAGACCTCTCATTTATCGTTCTGCCTATTATTATAAATCATTTCGGCAACATTTGCAAGGTCTTTCGTTGCTTTTTTTTGCATCTGTGAAACGGCGTCGCAGAGAATCGGTCGGATTGCCTCGCTCTCGTCGAGCATCTCTCCGAGCTGCTCCACCAGCAATGGCACACTCACCTTGTCCTGTGCAAGGCAGCGTGCACCAACCGCGCGCGCAAACGAGGGGATTTTTTCGTCTCTCGGATCGGCAGGGACACCGAGAGAGGGAACGCCGAGCGCGGCGGCGAGGATCATTGCATGCAGGCGCATCGTAAAGAGCGCGCGGCAGACCGAAAGGATCGCGCGTGCATCGTCCGGATCGCTCGGTGTGAGGATCGGAGCGGAGAGTGCACTTGCGGCGGCGTAGGTCACCGAGGCGTCGCTTCTCGGGTCAAAGAGCAGAAGAACGGGGGAGAGCCCGCGCCGCTTGCAGAGCGTGCGGATTGCGGTGAGCAGCAGAGGGGTGAGCGATCTTGCATTGCGACCGCCGTGTAAAACGATGGCAAAAAGAGCGCACCCGTTGGAAATGCGGTGCCGTTGGAGCAGAAATGCAGCGCGCGTGTGTGGCGGTGGAGGAGAGAGCAGGGCGGGATCGCCGCTCTCACGCAAACGGTCGGGAGAGACGCCGAGCGCCTGTAAACGGCGTGCGGAATCGGGGTCGCGGAGCCCCACCGAGCGGCATCGGTTGAGCAGATTGCGCACGCGAAGGCAGGCACGCTCCCCCAGCAGGGGACCGATTCCCGCACCCACGAAAAAGACGTCACGGTGAAAAATTCGCGCAAGACGAATCAGGGTGAGATAGTAAAGGAGCGAGCGGTTGCTCGTGGCATTTTGAAGCAGTGAGCCACCGCCAAGGAGCAGGGCATCCGAGTGCAGGAGCGAGAGGAGGATTGAGAGGGGATTGCGACGGTTGTGGGTGCGAATAGCGAAGCGTGTTGCATCACGTCGGGGCGAGCCCGAGAGCACCGTGACCGAGAGTGCAGGGGCAACCGAGCGCATGCCGTGGAGCAGGCCCGAGAGAATTGCATCGTCTCCAAGATTGCCGCACCCGAAATAGCCGCAAACCGTCACACGGGCACGCGGTGGCAGGCGTATTGCGCGCAAATAGACCTCTCGTGTCTGTCGGCAGACCTCCTCTGCGTCAAAGCCTTCGCGGATAAGAGCGCGACATTCCGTGCCCAGGCGCGTGCGCTCAACGGGGGAGCAGAGAAGCAGCTCCAGGTCTCCTTCCAGGTGCTCGGCACTTGGGGGCGGACAACCGCGTGCGCAGAAATTGGAAAGTGATGCCTCCACCGCAGATCGGCGGGAGAGAATTCCGCCGTAGCCCTCGTTGCCGCAAAGGATCACGGCGCATCCCGAAGCGCATGCCTCCATTGCCGCGCGCGAGACCCCAACGAAGATATCGTGGGCACGCATCAGCGTCGGCATATCCTCTGCCCATCCGACCACGCAGATTGCCTCGCGCCCGAGCGCGCGGTTGACCTCATTCGCGCGCCGTTGGAGCGTCTCCAGACATTCGCCGCCCCCCGCAAGCGTGACAGAGAGGGTCGGGTGACGCAGCCCCAGAGAGGGCATCAGCTCGCAGAGCAGCTCGGCACCGCGCGAGCAATCGCGATCGAGGCGGCTTGCAAACAGAATCCGAACGGGCGGCACTTCCGCGTCGACTTTGGGTGAGACGCGCGAAACCTCGGGACGGAATTTTTTTGTGTCGATTCCGTTTGGGATCACCTCCACGCGCTCGGAGGCGAGACGGTAATATCGACAGACGTAGGCGCGCAGATCCTCGCTGATCGCAACCGTGCGGTCGCCCCAATAGCAGAGGCGCGAGAGGAGCGGTGTGACGCGAAACGCGGCGTGTACGCTCACCACCGTAGCAGCACCGTAGCGCCCAAGTCCACGCAAAAGCAAGGCAGGAACGCGTGCGTGCGCGTGCAGGAGGGTATAGCCCTCCCGACGGATCAGGCGAAGGATCAGCCGACGGATCGCGAGCAGGCGGTGCGGTGCGTGCGTTGGAAGACCCACGCGATACTGCGTGATGCCGCGACGCTCCAGCGCGTCGGCAAGTCGCCCGCCGCCCGAGAGGATTGCAACCTTCTCGCCAAGTGCCGAAAGCCCCAGCGCAAGCTCGGCAATATGCGTTTCGACACCGCCTGCGTCCATGCGGTCGGTCAGGAGCAGAATTTTCATGCCATCCCTCCTTTTGGGAATAGTTTGAATCGGAGGCTCTGTTTTTATGTGAGACGCATGAAAAAATGCTTTTTTGGCGTAAGATATCCAACTTCGTGCAGAAACGGGTAGCCGAGGCAGAAGAGGTTGAACCCGGTTTTAAGAGAGCCCTTTTTCGCCATAC
>CAJKPX010000113.1 GCA_905201895.1 uncultured Eubacteriales bacterium
GAGGTAGCCGCCGCTCGAGGCAGCGGCGCGCAGGGCGACCTCCACCGTGCGCGAGGCGTCGAGGTTGCTCGCACCCGGCATGCCGCCCGGGAGAATGACCATTTCGGGCTTGGCGTCGCGGAACATCACCTCGGGCATGTCAGCCGCAACGGCGATCCCGTGCGCACCCACGACCGTGTCACCGCTCACGCCAACCGTTGTGACCTGCACGCCTGCGCGGCGCAAAAGATCGAGCGGCGCGAGCGCCTCGACCTCCTCAAATCCGTTTGCCAAAAATAAGTAGACCATATCTATATCCTTTCCAAGGGTAAAAATTCAAGATGAAAATAAAAGCAACCTCTCGGTCACATCTCGGCGTGACCGTTTGAAAACAACCCTTCCGCCACGCTGCGCGTGCCACCTCCCCTTACACAGGGGAGGCATAAAAGTTAGTTTGCCTACAAAAAATGCTGCCTTAAAAGTGACCGGTTGAGGCAATAGCTTCACTTTTTTCATCCGGCTATGTTCCAACTTCCACAGCAAGTGATTCTCGAAAGCCTCCCCTGTGCAAGTGGGAGGAAATTTGCAAGCAAATTGGACCGCGACAGCGGTGGTAGGGTTGTTTTTCCTGTCGTAAGCAATTTCAAATCCCCCTACCGCCCGTATTATCATTGGACCCCATTCTTGTAGGGGCGATCATCGATCGCCCGTTTGATTTTTCCAAGAGTTTCGGCAGGCGATCAATGATCGCCCCTACTTTTCAAAGAAAAAGATTCTGCAAAGCCTCCCACAGTGGGAGAAATTTGCAATTTTCTTCTCCGCGTGATCCAAGCCGCGCCACCGATCAGCGGGATCAGCACAAGGGCGCCGCCCGAGAAACTCGAGGCACAGCCCGCCGCGGGGGTGGGCTCGGTCGGATTGGCAAACCCACATGCCGAGCAGACGTTCTGCTCATTCCATTCGTGGTCCGCCTGCTTTGCGTAGCCGCAGTCGCAAACGTGCTCGTGCTGTTGCGCGTCCTTCGACATCCACGCGCCCCACGTGTGCTTCTCTGCCGCTCGCTTGTCGCCGCAAAGACTGCAAACGTCGCGGTGGGTCTTGGAGTCGACCTTTTTGCACTGGTAGTTGTGGTAGACCATGCGCACCTCGTCTGCATCGGATAACCACTTCTCATCGCGTCTCACCGCTTCCCATTCCTCGGCGGTGCCGCAATAGCAAACGGTTTGGATGGCTTCGGATTTGTAAAATACGAAGCCTCTCAACTCGGTCAGGCTGTGCGGAAATGCGATCGTTGTCAACGCGGAACAATTCTCAAATGCATGCTGCCCCACCCAAAGGATGCCCTCACCGAGCACGACGCTCGAGAGCGACTGACAGCCCGCAAACGTGTGTTCTTGGATCCGCTTCACGCCGCCCGGAACCGTGACCTGCACGAGCGACTCACAGCCCGAAAACGCAGCGGGTCCGAGTGAGGTCAGCGAGTCGGGCAGATGAATGCTTTGGAGCGAGGTGCAGTTCATAAACGCATAGTGGTCAATGCTCCTCAAGCCGTTCGGCAGCGAAACCGACGTCAAATTTTCGCACTCCATAAAGGCTTGCGCCTCGATGTACTCAACGCCGCTCGGGATCACGATCTCGGTAAGCGCCGAGCAATGGCGGAAGGTGTAGGCGCAGATTCGGTTCAATTTGCTCGGAAGGGTGACGCGTGCGAGCTTCTCGCAAGCCCAGAATGCGCCTTCTCCGATCTGTTTCACGCCATCGGGGATCACGACCTCGGAAAGCTCCGTGCAGCCGCAAAAGGCATACGCACCGATCTCGGTTACACCGCTCGGAATGACCACCTTGGTCCACGGACCGTGTGCCAGGGTGTAGCTTTGGATCACGGTGATGTGCTCGGGCAAAACAAGCTCGCCCGAGAGCGGCTCACCGTTGAGCCAAAGCTCGGCGTTGTCGTTTTCCATGGGAGATCCGCCTGCAAAGACGATCCCGCACCACGCGCCCAGATCGGAAATGTTGATACGCGTGAGCAGCGTACACTCGGAAAAGGCATACGCACCAACGTTTTGAATCGAGGTGGGAACCGTCAGCGAGGTCAACCCGGTGCAGCCGTAAAAGGCACGCTCTGCGATGATCCTCACGCTGCCGTCCTGCGGGATCACGCTCGTTTTGCAGCCCGCGACCAGCGTCTGTCCCTTGCACAGACAGTTGTTGACCGCACGAAAGGCTTTGTTCCCGCTCTCCACCGTGATGCTTTCCAGCGCCTCACACCTCTCAAGGATTCCGGTGCCGATCTCGGTCACGCTGCGCGGAATGGTGATCGAGGTCAGTTTTTTGCAGCTCCGAAAGGCGGAGTCGCCTATGGTGGTCAGTTTTTCCGCCCCCGACAGATCAATCTGCGCAAGTGTGGAGCAATACTCAAACGCCATTTGCCCAATCGTTTGCACGCTGCGCGGAATGGTGATCGAGGGAAGCTTTGTGCAGTATGCAAAAGCACCGTCTCCGATCGTTTCAAGCACACCGTCCTCGGCAAGCTCAACACGGTCGAGCATGGGGCAATCGGAAAATGCATACCGTCCAATGGATTGTACGCTCTTGGGAAGGATCACCGTGGTCAGCTTTTTGCAGCCCGAAAAGGCACTGTCTCCGATCGTTTTGAGCGCACCGTCCTCGGCAAACGTGATCTGCTCAAGTCCCGAGCAAACCTCAAATGCATATTCGGAAATGACTTCCACACTCTCGGGGATCGCGATGCGCACAAGCCGGGTGCACCCACTGAATGCCTTGTGTCCGATCGCGCCCACGCCGTCGGGGATCACGCTGTTCTTGCAGCCTCGGACCAGCATTTTTTGTTCGACGTGGATCAGGCAATCGTTGACCGATTGGTAGATGGGGTTGCCCTCTGCCACCGTGATGCGCTCCAGCGCGGGGCAATCATCAAAGGATTCCGCATCAACCGAGGTCAAGGTTTTTGGCAACGAGACCGACCGAAGCGACACGCAATCCGCGAACGCCTCGTCACCAATCTCGGTCACGCCCTCGGGAAGATCGATCGAGGAGAGCTTGACGCAGCCCATAAACGCCTCCGAATTGATGTAATTGAGCGCGCCGTTTTGGGCAAAGTTAACGGTGGTGAGCCTGCGACAGCCTGCAAAAGCTGCCTGCCCCAGCGTTCGCAGGCTCTTGGGGAAGGTGACCGACTCGAGGTATTCATAGCCCGAAAAGGCTGCGTAGGCGATCTCCGTCACGCCCTCGCCAACCGTCACGCTTTTGATCTCATTGCGGAAAGAACGCCACGCTTCTTTTTCGGAGGGGCGCGCAAGCACACCCTCGCCCGTGACCGTCAGGGCGCCGCTCTCGCGGTCAAAAGACCACGAAAACTCGCCAAAAGTACCCCTCGCAACGTGTTCTCCCGATGAAGGCGGCGTTTCTGCCGATATCAGCACCACGCCGACAAGCACGAGAGAAAGACTCAACAAGCATACGGACAATAACAAAAACAGCTTCTTCATGATAAAACGCTCCTTTCCTTTTTTGGGGGGTGGGGGGGTCAAAGGGATATTTCCCGTCTCAAGGCAAATTGGACTTCTGCGCCATTTTTTACCTTACGCTTTCATTTTACCATGTTTTGCAAAAAATATGTATAATATTTTTGGAACAAAATATGAACTTTTGTGTATTCCGAAAAAATTTTTTGTGAATAAGTAGCGGATATCAGCCTGACAAAACCGATGCGTTTATCAACAGACATCCCCTTGACGCCTTGATCCTCCTTCGGGAAAGTTCTTGAAGGGGTGCAGGGGGAGGGGAAAACCGAACAGCCGACGCGTCGGCGTTCGCACAGCAACGGAACGTTGCGATGTTTT
>CAJKPX010000114.1 GCA_905201895.1 uncultured Eubacteriales bacterium
TTTCCCCACAAACAAGAAAACACAATCATTTTACGCTAACGGAGCTTTTGCTCAAAAAAGTTCTCTCCCTCCCCCCGCAAATGCAAAACAATTATTTCAACTTCGCTAACAATGGACGGATGGGAAGGGCGACAGCGATTGCAACGGCGGCTTGGACGCAGTTGAAGGGAATGTTGGCAATTGCGGCAACCGTGTAGCCTTCGAAGCGGAGGAGCAGACCGAGAATGAGAAATTCATAGAGGAAGTAGCCCGCCACCATCACGGCTTCGGCGGCAAGTGCGGAGATGCCTGTGCGCACGAAGGCAGGCAGACGTGAGGTGAGACGGCAGATTCCAAGTGCCGCGAGCACCATGAGTGCCTTGATGCAAAGGGTTGCGGGGGCATAGAGCACAAAGCCCGAGGAAAGGTCGGCAAGCGTCGCACCGAGCGCCGCCGCAATGGCTGCCCAGGGTCCGCCGAGCGTCCAGGCTGCCGTGAGGATCGCGGCATCCCCGAGATTGACGTTTCCAACGCTCGGCGTGGGAACGTAAATCCAGGTTGCAATGAAAACAAGCGCACAAAAGAGGGCGGAGAGGGTGATTTTCTTGGTGTGTAAATTGGATCGCATAGCGGTTCCTTTCTTATTTTAGTGACGTTTGGAGTGATAATTTCTTATTATAATACGCCGCGCGGCGTTTGTCAAGAAAAAATGAGAGGTTGCCCCGTTTTTTTGTCTAAAGCAACCTCTCAAATGTCAATTTCTGAGTTCGTTTTATTCTGCAACCGCGTCGGCAAAGAGCGATGCACCTGCAAAATAGTAGTTGGTGTCACCCTCAATCTGGAACAGATACCACTCGGCGTAGCTTACGGTTCCGGTTGCAAGCACCTTCACAGCGTCACCGCTCTGAAGGGTCTTGGGAGCCGTTGCCTGATTGGTGGGCGAGGTGTTGCACTTGACTGCACCCTTTGCGTAAACCGTTTTTTCAGCACACTCGGTGAAGCCGTACTTTGCAAGCAGTTCGGCGAAGGTGAGCGGAACCTCCATGGGAGTGCCGTCCTTGTCGGGCGTGAGCTTGGAATAGCCAACGAAGCAATACTGACCGTCGGTGGTTTCGATCATTGCCCAATTCGTGCCCTCAACGCTGCCAACCGCAACAACCTTCACGGCTTCCTTCTTTTGCAGGGTTGCAACGATGTTGTCGTTTGCCTCGGGGAAGGAGGGGGTGGAGCGAACGTTCAGCGCGTCAGCCGAAACGTAAAGGTTCAGGGGCGTGTCCTTCTTGGTGAAGCTCGGATACTGAGCGAGCATATCGTCGAGCGTCATCGAAACGCTGCCCTTGGTTTCGGAGAGATACTTGTCGGTCACGTAGCCAACCGAGTAGGTCTGGGTCTCGCCCTCCTTGATTGCGTCGGGAACGAGGATTTTATACCACTTGGTGCCCTCGATCGTGCCCTGTGCCACAACCGTGACCTCGGCATCCTTGCTCAGCCAGGTCAGCGCGCTCGACTCGGTGGAGGCATTCACGCGAACGGTGAGCGAGGAGGAAGCGGTAACGTACATCTTCACGGTCGGATTGCACTCGGTGAAATAGGAGTCGAGAGGAAGCTTGTCGTAGTCAACAACCTGTGTTTCGGACAGGAACTCGGAGTAAACGAAATAGTATGTATCCTCATCGTACTTGATCTTGCTCCAATTTTTGCCCTCTGCCACAACGGTGACGGGATCGTTGGTTGCAAGCGTTTTAATCACGGGGGAAACGGTGCCGTTGTCGGATGCATACTTGCGAACGTTCACCGAGCTGCTTGCATACATCGTTTTTTCGGGGTTGCAAACGGTGAAGGTTTTTCCGAGCAGATCGGCGGAGGTGAGCTTTTCAGCCGCTGCGTAATACTGCACGCCGTCCTTTTCCACAATGCAGCGCTTTGCATCCGAGCTGACCTTGATGCAATGGAGCTCGGTGAGCTGGTTGACCTTGATCGTGGTCTTGTTATCGTCCACCTTGGTCAGGGTGAGGCTGGTTGCGGTTACGTAAACGGTTTTATCATCGTCGATCCAGGTTACGGTTACAACGGGATCGGTGGTGGGTTCCTCTATCGGCTGGCTCGACTCCGTGCCCCCGTTGAGCGGAGGGGTGGGACGGGGCTTGGTGGTGATGCAGGAAACGAGCGATGTGGTAAGCAGACCTGCGAGCAGGAGCGCGAGAATTCTTTTCTTCATGTTTTCTTTTCTGTCCTTTCTTCTTTGTGCGTTTTGTGTAACTTGGCAATATTTTCGGTCATTCTATACGAAAGGGAGCGTATGCTCCGCTAATACACCAATAATAGTATATCATACAAAAAATAGGTTGTCAATGAATTGCGCGCGTTTTTTTTGAATTTTTTTTGAATTCTTTTCATTTCCGTGTGAAAAAGTCGGTTGACATTTTCTGACAGGCATCGACAGGCACAAAAGCGCATAAATTTCGATGCATTTGAACAAAATAACCTCGAAAAAATGTGCTGACGGGGAGGCTTTGAGGATGCGACGCGAATGGATTGAGCTGGATGCCGCAATCGTTTCGGCGGCAAGCGTGGTTGGAAAAAAGGAGAGAGAGGGACCGCTTGGCGAGCGCTTTGATCTTTGCGATATGACCGACCGCTTTGGCGTAAAAACCTGGGAGGAGGCAGAGAGCGAGATGCAGAGGATGGCGTTGGGCACGGCGTTTGCGAAGGCAGGCTGGCACGATACCGATCTGGATGCGCTCTTTGCGGGTGACCTGCTCAACCAATGCGTCGGCTCGGCTTACGGGCTGCTCTCCTACAACGTGCCCTATTTCGGACTCTACGGCGCTTGCTCCACCTCTGCCGAGGGGTTGCTTCTCGGTTCGATGGCGGTGAGTAACGGTGTATTTGACCGCGTTGCCGCCGTGACCTCCTCGCACTATTGCGCGGCAGAGCGTCAATATCGCACGCCGTTGGAATACGGCGGTCAGCGCCCTCCGACGGCACAGTGGACGGTCACGGGATCGGGCGCGTTTCTGCTTGCGCGGCACGATCCCACAGACCCTACGCCGCATGCCGTGATCCGACGCGGCATGGCGGGGCGCGTGATCGAAAAGGGGATCAGCGATGCCAACAACATGGGTGCTGCAATGGCACCTGCGGCAGAGGATACGTTGCTCCGCTTTTTCCGATCCACGGAGAGCACTCCAAAGGATTTTGACCTGATCGTGACGGGAGACCTCGGCTATGAGGGCGGCAGCATTTTGTGTGAGCTGATGCGTTTTGAGGGCTATGAGCTTGCCGATCGGTATAGCGATTGCGGCATGCGCATCTATTTTCGTGAGGGGCAGGACGTGCACGGTGGCGGATCGGGCTGCGGTTGCTCGGCAGTGGTCCTGGCGGCAGAGCTGATTCCGAAGCTCTTGGGCGGTGAATGGGGACACATTCTCTTTCTCGCAACGGGCGCAATGATGAGCCCCGACAGCATCAAGCAAGGGCAGAGCATCCCTGCCGTGGCACATCTGCTCGAAATTGAGTCACCGAATCGGAAAAAGGGACCGAAAAAAGACGAAATATGAATGGGGGAGGGGATTGAATGGAGGCTCTGTTGCCTTATATCCGCGCGTTTTTGGTAGGAGGCCTGCTCTGCGTGATCGCACAGGTTCTGATTGACAAGACCAAGCTTACCCCTGCGCGGATTCTCGTGGTCTACGTTGTGGCTGGGGTAAGCTTGGTCTTGTCAATCAGAACC
>CAJKPX010000115.1 GCA_905201895.1 uncultured Eubacteriales bacterium
GGGCTACGCGCCCTCCACCGCGCCGCCTTTTGAAAAAGGCGGGCGAAAACTTTCATCAGGCTGACGAAACCCGTTTGTTTTGTCTACAGTCTGAGGGGAGAAACTTTTTCCAAAAAGTTTCTTCCCCGCAAAAAAACTCTAATAAATTATTACTCCTTCATTCTAACGGGCAGGAGCATGAAGATTTCCTCTTTGCCTTCCTCGGCGTCAACGGGCTCGATGTTGATGCTGGTGAGCGCAGAGGTCATCGAAATTTTCACCTTTTCGGCGTCGCTTGCACGCAGACTGTCGATCAGGAAACGGTTGTTGAAGGCGATGAGAATGTCCTCGCCCTCCTGCTCCACGTCGATTTCGTCATAGGTGCTTCCCATCGTGGAAACAGCCGAAATCTTGAGCACGCCGCCCTCAAACTTGAGCTTGACGTGCGAGCGCACGCTGCCCGCAACCTTTTCCTCGGTGACGAGCGCCGCTCTTTCCAGCGCTGCGATCACGGTCTCGCGGTCGGCAATCGCCGTGATGCGGTGGGTGTTGACGATGATGCGGTTGTAGTCGATATACTGTCCCTCGATCAGACGCGAGAAGAAGGTGATCTTGCCGATGTTGAACACGATGTTCTTTCTCGTCATGTAGATGCGAACCTCCTCGCGCTCGTCGTCGTGGAGAAGCTTTGTCAGCTCGTTGATCGTTTTGGTGGGAATGATGAACGAGAACTGCAGCGTGGAGCCGTCCTCATTCTTGTTTTGAATGTCGGTGTGAACCATGCACTTTGCAAGCTTGAAGCTGTCGCAGGAAACCGTGAGCAGGCTATCCTCGGTCACGCGGAAATAGCAGCCGTTGAGAACGGGACGCTGATCGTTGGTAGCCATTGCATAGGTCACCTTTGCAAGCATGCTCTTGAGAACCGACTGACCGATCACAAAGCCGTCGGATGTGACAAGACGCGGAATGGTGGGATAGGTCTCGCCTGCCAGCGCGTTCATCTTGTGATTTGATTTGCCGCTTGTGATGCATGCCTGCATGCCCTCGTCAACCGAAAGCGTGATAAAATCGCCCTCCATCACGCGCAGGGTTTGCACAAACTTCTGTGCGTTGATAATATAGGTGCCCGCGATCTCAACCTGCGCCTCAACTGTGATGCGCATGCCCTTCTCACCGTCGAAGGTGGTCATGATGCAGGTGCCGTCCTCTTTGGCGTCGATCAGAATGCCGTCGATCGAGGACTGCGTGGATTTACCCGAAACGGTGCACATCAGGGGCGCAACCGCATCGCTGATTTCTTTTCTGTTGAATATAATTTTCATGGTAGCTCTCCTTTATATAACTGTGTGCCTTCGCTCCCTCCGCACCGCGTGCGGATAGATAGAAAGAATGAATGATAGATTAAGTAGTAGTAGCAGTAGTAGGGGCTGCGGAATCTGTGGAAAACTCTCAAAACCCTATTGAAATCGGGCTTTTTGAGGATTTTCAAAACCTGAAAACAGGTTGAAAATCAACCGAAAAGGTGTTGAAGGAACGGTGGAAAAGCGTGGTTGAGCAGGGATCAGACCTCAAAATTTTCACTTTTTCCGATTTTTTTGTGTCCACTTGATTTTTCCACAGATCCCCCGCCTGTGGAAAAGTGAATATCAAACCCGAAAAACGCTGTTTTTTCATGATTTTCTCATGCATCTGCGACATTTTTCCACATGGTGCAGATTTTGGCTATCCACATGTCAAAACCCTATTGGCTGCGCGGTTTTTCAAAATTTTTCCGCAAGCATTTCGGGGCTTGTTTACGAGTTTTGAACAGGTTTTCCACAGGTGTGGAAAAGGTTGTGGAAAACTTGTGTCATTTTAGTTGGCAAATTTGTCAGAAAACTTCTTGCAAGAAGTTTTCCGACACCTTTCAAGAACTTTTCCGAAGTTTGGCTACAACGTGAAAGGAGTATCTCTCCAAAAAACGCGCCGAATTTGTCTGTTTTGCAGAGATCGTTGCTCTTTACCTTTATCACCCTTCCACGGGTCATTCTGAACCGCGCCAGCGTGTGAAAAGATGCTTGACGTCGCGACGCATCTCGGCAGTATCTATGCCTTGAGATCATGAACATCCCCTTGACACCTTGATCCATCTTCGGGAAAGTTTTTGAAGAGGGGGTGCGGGGGAGAAAATTTTTTCAAAAATTTTTTCCCCCGCAAAAAACTCTTTCTCCCCCTACCCCAGGATTTCCTTTTTCAGCTCGCTCATGTCAACGGCGAAAACCGAATCGAACTGTGCCTTCTGGTAGGTGGAATTATAGGAATTCATCACGGTTGCGTGGTCGCGGTCGCCAAAGATTTTTCCGATGTTCGGATAGGACATTTCGGTGAGCTCGCGGATGAGGTAGATGGCAATGTGGCGTGCGGTGGCGATATCGCGGTTGCGCTTGGGACCGATCAGGTCCTCCTTGGAAATCTTATATTTGCGGTAGACCGCTGCAAAGATTTTGTCAACCGTGATGCTCACGGGCTCGGCGCCCTCGAGCAGCTCTGCAATGCAATCGCGGGCAACGTCCATCGTGATCACCTTGCCCGAGATGAAGGTGAGCGCGGCAAGCTTTTTGATCGCGCCCTCGATCTGGCGGATATTGGAGCGCAGGTTTTCACCCAGGAAGGTGAGCACCTCGTCGGGAATCACAACGTGCACCTGCTCCGCCTTCTTTTTGATGATCGCAATGCGAAGCTCAAGATCCGGCGGCTCGATGTCGGCAATCAAACCCCACTCGAAGCGCGATTTGAGGCGGTCCTCAAGCGTTTTGATGTCACGCGGCGGACGGTCGGAGGTGAGAATGATCTGCTTCTTTTCGTCATAGAGCGCGTTGAAGGTGTGGAAGAATTCCTCCTGCGTGGAAATCTTGCCCGCGATAAACTGAATATCGTCGATCAGGAGCACGTCGCAGGTGCGGTATTTGTCGCGAAAATCCTCCATGGTCTTGTTGGTCAGACACGAGATCATCTGATTGGTGAAATCCTCGCCCTTGGTGTAGATGATCTTGACGTCTGGGTTGTTCTGCTTGAGGCGGTTGATCATCGCGTAGAGCAGGTGGGTTTTTCCAAGACCGCTGTTGCCGTAGATAAAGAGCGGATTGTAGTTGTTTGCGGGATCGTTTGCAACCGCAACGCAGGCGGCGTGCGCAAACTTGTTGGTGCTTCCCACGATAAAGTTTTCAAAGGTGTATTCAAAGCTGTAATTGGGAAGATTTTTCTTGATCGGTTCGCTCTTTTTCGGCTCGGGCAGGGGGCTTGGAACCGAGGTGCGGATGGAGTCGGCTGCCGATGCCTTGCCGGTGAAGATCAGATTGACCTCAACCTCGAAGCCGAGCAGACGGCAAAACGCCTCGCGGATTGAATCCATGTAGCGGTTGTGAATGATATCGTATTTGAATTCGGAATTGATCCCGAGCGTGATGGTTTCATCGCGGTAGGAAACGATCTCGATATTGCCGAACCAAAGGTTGATTGTGCCCTCCGAAAGACTCTCCCGAAAGGAATCGACCACCATTTCCCAAACGGGGCGGATTTCATCAATGTAGTTATTTTCGGACATTCCTTGCACTCCTTTCTTCTATTATAAAAGACTCTTATAGAAAATATTACAAACGCGCGTGAATATAAT
>CAJKPX010000116.1 GCA_905201895.1 uncultured Eubacteriales bacterium
GGGTGACGGCGGGGGGGACGAGGACGAGGATGTTACCCCAGAGGGCGAACTGTCCTGCGGTGACGGTGAGGGTGGGAGTGGGGAGCACGGTGGGGGCGAGCGAGAGCGATTCGGTGCCGCCGAGGCGCTCAAGGAGCGAGCAGGTGAGTGCAAAGTTTGCAGAGCCTGCGGAATAGTTGTTGATATCGGCGGTGAGGGAGTCGGGGGAAGCGATCCAAATGATCTGCGTGTCACCGCGCTCGGCGATCGCACCAACGGTGTATTCGCCCTTTTCCCCGTAGACCGGCTTTCCGTCGGTCTCGCCCTCCCAGGCGAGCTGACCCATCTGCCTGGAGGTCGTGAGCCAGGGAGTCAAGGTCACGCCGTCGGTTTCGGTCAGCGTGATCGCGTGCGGATAGCAGACCACAAAATCGTTGCCAAAGCCCTTGCCCAGCGGATGGGAGGCGTCCAGATGCGCCATAAAGAGCATGGGATAGACCTTTGAGGAATCGCTGAGTGCATAGTTGACGTCATTTTCGAGCACGAAGGAGCCCTTTTGACCAAAGCCGAGTCCGTAGTCATCGAGCACAGCGGCGAGGTTGGGCAGGTCGGTTTTTGCGTAGAAGGTGGTCAGGAGCAGCTTGCCGCCGCCTGCGAGGTAGGTCGAGAGCGCCGCCGCTTCCTCGGTTGAGAGGTCGGAGGTGGGGGCGTTGATCAGGAGTACGTCGCAGTCATTTGGCAGGTCGGCAACCGTGGGCGTGGTGCCGAGCGAGAGGCATGCGCCGTTCAGCAGCTCGAGGAGCGATTTGTCAAGCGTGGACGCACCCGCACCTGTGAAGGTATAGAGGTGGGTCAGATGCTCGGCGGTGACGTAATTGATTGCGTTGGTCAGGCGGGAGTTGCCGTCGAAATAGGTGGTGAAGAAGGAGAGAAGGGTTGCAACGTCCTCTGCGCTGTATCCGCTTGCGGGGTCGAGCACCGTTGCAATAAAGGATTCGTATTCGGCGGCGGTGAGAGCGAGCGCGTTGGTGCCGTCGTAGAAGTAATAATAGTAGAGCTCGGAGACGTCCACGGTGCGATAGCGTCGCGCGCTCTCCACGATCAGGCTGCGGTCTGCGGGCCAGGTGCCGCCAAAGCGCTCGATAAAGTCGGTGCCCGCGCTTGTGGGGTCGACCACCTGCAGGGTGATGTGCGGGTTGAGTGCGGCGTAGCCGAGCAGGAAATTGTAGAGGTCGGATTCGGCGGATGCCATGCCGCCCTTGCAGACCCAATAGAGCGTGACGTCCTCATCGAGATTGTTCTCAAGCCAGCCGATCGCCTCGGAGGAGACGTTGAAGGTGGTGCTTTGCGTCAGGTTGGGCTTTGCAATGCTCGGCGGCAGGAGCGAGGTAAGCGCGTTGAGCAGGATGGCGATCGTGAGGACCGCAACGGTGAGAAGCGATGCCACGGCAGCGGCGCGGTGCGAGCGGTCAATGCCGAAAAAGGCGGCAATGGAATTGGATTTTTTCATGATATGCCTCCTTTCTCAAGCACGGCGGCGACCTTCGAGCGACTGAACGGTCAGGAACAGAAAGACGCCGATGAAGGTGAGATAACATACGGTTGCGGGCAGATCGAGGTGCCCGTAGGTAAAGCCGCCGTAGCGCGTGAAGGGATTGACGGCAGAAAGGACACGCACGGCGAGGTTGTCAAAAAAGCGCGGTGCCGCAATCAGGGCAACCGACGCCGCAATCGCGGGGATTGCCGCAAACAGAATGCCGCAGAAGAGGCTTTTGGTCGCGTGCCAAATCAGCAAGCCGATCAGGGCGCAGAGCAGCAGGCAGACAACGAAGGAGAAGATCGGTGCCGCAGGGAGGAGCGAGAGGATCGAGGGGAGAAAATAGAGCGCGAGCAGAACCGCGATCGAAACCACCGCCGCCACCACCTGATTTTCAAACAGCGAGGAGAGGCAGGTGCAGAGCGCGATGAGCGCGGCAGCCATGAGCGCGTAGCCAAGGAGAGCAACGTATGCCGCAGCGAGGCTGATATCCCCCATCGTGGCAAGCAGGAGGGGGTAGAGCGCCATGGGCAGGAGCGAGACGCCGAGAAGGGTGAGCTGCGCCAGATATTTTCCGATCACGATGTCGGAGGAGCGCAGCGGCAGGGAATAGAGCAGCAGGTCGGTGCGGTTGTGCCGCTCCTCGGCGATCGCGCGCATGGAGAGGAAGGGAACGAGGATGATGAGCACCCATTGCATGGGCACGAGTGACATCGCATAATCGGCGCTTGCCGCGATCAGGTGCATCAGAGCCACGAACACGCCCGCGAACAGCAAGCAGAGGGCGATCAGAAGATAGCCGAACAGACCCGAAAAATAAACCTTGAGTTCTTTTTTGTAGATTGCAAGCATGGCGTCAGTCCTCCGTGTTCTCGTCGATGAGCTCGTATTCGCCGTCAAACTCGGCGTCCTCCGAGGCGGAGCGACGACCGCCCGACGTGCCCTTCGGATTGCGTGCCGCCTGCTCGGTGAGCTGCATGAATACCGTTTCCAGCGACGCCTCCTCGAGCTCCATCGAGATCACGGCGTAGCGGCGGTCTGCCATCGCAAAGAAGATGCGGTCGCGCAGATCGTCCGAGCGCTTTGCCGTGAGGATCAGGGCAACAACGCCCTCCTCGCGCGATGCGGTCAGGGTGCAGGAGTCGATCCCGTCGATTTCATCCAGCACCGCCAGCACGCCTGCCTCGTCGCCGCGCACCTCCAGGCGAATGCGCGCGCTCGCGTCGGATGCGCCGCGCAGCTCCTCGATCGGTGCGTTTGCGATCAGCTTGCCCTCGGAGAGGATGATCACGTGGTCGCAAAGCTCGTTGATCTCGGCGAGGATGTGGCTGCTCACGATCACGGTCTTGAGCTCGCCCAATCTGCGAATGAGCTCGCGGATCTCCACGATCTGCTTGGGGTCGAGTCCAACCGTGGGCTCGTCGAGAATGATGATGTCGGGATTGCCGAGCAACGCCTGCGCAATGCCAACGCGCTGACGGCAGCCCTTGGAAAGATTTTTAATCAGTCGGTCGCGCAGCTCCACGATCTGCACAAGCTCCATCACCTCCTGCACCTGACGGCGCGCGCGCGCGTCGGAAACACCCTTTGCCTCCGCAACGAAGGAAAGATACTCAAAGGGCGTCATCTCGCCGTAAAGCGGTGGAATTTCGGGCAGGTAGCCAATGCATTTTTTCGCCTTGAGCGGCTTTTTTTGCATGTCAAAGCCGTTGATGCGCACGCTTCCCGAGGTGGGCGCGAGACAGCCCGTAATCATGTTCATCGTGGTCGATTTTCCCGCCCCGTTGGGACCGAGCAGACCGTATATCTTGCCGTTGTAGATTTTGAAGCTCAATCGGTCCACGGCAACCCGCGACCCGTAAGCCTTCGTCAGATTTTTGACCTCAATCAATTTTTCTGCCTCTCTTTCTGTTTACCATATATATATTATAATGCTAACCTCCTAACGTGTCAAGTGCATGACGAAATTTTGAAGATTTGGGAGGAAAGCGGGAGGATTTTTTTCGCAGGGGGAGGGGGAGGAACTTTTGCAAAAGTTCCTCCCCCTCCCCCTGCACCCCC
>CAJKPX010000117.1 GCA_905201895.1 uncultured Eubacteriales bacterium
GGCCACGCACATGGCGGTGGTCTCGTGCGTGCCCGTGCCAAAGGCCATGCCGGGATCCAGCTCGATCACCAGATCGCCGGGCTGCTCATCCCAGGCTTCCCAGCTGGGCTTGATCACCAGGTGCTCGCCGGCGCGGAAGGGCTTGTAATACTTCTTCCAGTTCTCCGCCCAATCCTGCTCGCGAACGCCCTGCGTATCGAGCATCAGGCTGCCCATGTCAAAGCCCATGTCCATTTTGGCGATTTCGCCGAGCTTCTGCTCCACCAGATGCAGCGTCTCCGGCGCGCTCGCGTCACTCTTGAAATACGCCTTGACGAGCACATCCTCGCTCATGTGTTTGAGCACGTCCTCGTCGATCAGAAGCTGCACCCGCCCCTCGGTATCATTCATCAGCCCCATCACGCTCACCGCACCCGGGATGATGTCGAGATATTCCAGCATCCGCTCGGGGGTGGCAAAGGAGAGGCGCGAGGAGCCGATCTGCGCCGAGAGCTCCTTGGTGCGAAACGGCTTGTCCCCGGGCATCATCAAGAGATAATGCGACGTGCCCTGTCTGTTGCACAGAAAGAGATTTTTACAAATCAGAGCGCCAAGCAGCTCGTCGATCTCTCGGCAGACCTCCATGGTTTCTGCCGCCTCGTGATCGAGACGGTCATAGGGGATGGAGAGCCGGTCAAGCAGCTCATATACGCGCCGCTCGCGCGGCAGTCTTTCGTTTGCGTCTTGCGGTGCCCCGCGGTGCAAGATCATATCGGTGGTCCTTTCTGTTTCTTGGCGGCAGGGTGCCGCTCTCATTTTGGAATAAAAAACGGGGATGCGTCCGATGGGACCCTTCCCCGTTTGATTTCGTTCGGATCAGTCGAGCACTTCGTCTGCGTCCTCATCCCCGTCCTCATTCCGACGATGGTTGATCGCAAACTGAATAGCAACGTAGATCAGCGTCAAAACGATTGCAATGCCGAGCGCCACCCACTGTCCCTCGCCAAACTTCAGGAAGGTGAGGCTGGGAAGAAGCTTGGAAAGGAATGCAACCGAAAGCAGCGCACTGACAAAGGAGGACATGCAGATGAACACCGTGCGGATGAGCGAAACCGAAAGGATCGCGAAAATTACCGCGCCGCCAACCGCGAGAACTGCATTGTCGGTGTAAAACAGGGTTACGCAATAGCCGATCAGGGCAAACGCCGTGTAGATCGCATAGGAGAACTTTGCAACCGCGAGCGACATAAAGAGCAGCGCAAGCAAAGCACCAAAGATGTAAGAGCTCCACTCGGGCAGCCAAGTGAGTGCCTTTTGCACGTTCAGGAAAATCTCCACACCAACGAAATAACCAACGTAGGCAAGACCGAGCCCCATGAGCAGCTTGATCATCTTATAGCCGAAGAAGCCAACCACAACAGCAGCCACCAAGCCTGCCAGAAACAGGATCCATGCGTCAAAGCCGAGCTGCGTCGCCCATGCCTCGAGCGAGGCGTTCAGGTCGTTCAGAACACGGTAGACGTCCTTGGAGCCAACGTTTTTGATATAGTCAAGAAAATTTGTTAACGTCATAAACAATCTCCTTTCGGGAATCAGAGTATACTTATTTAATATTATACTCCGATCCGAAAAACTTGTCAAGAGATCGGGCATTTTTTTGCCAAAAAATCTTCACACAACGCCCTCACGTCCGAAAAAAACACACTTTTTTTTGAAAAAATGAATTCGGCTCTTTACTTTTCGACAAGGGCATGGTAAAATAATATTGTAGAATACAAATCAACCGTTCAGACGGGAAACTATATGGGGGTTTTATCATGGGAAAGCGTCTTTCCGATCCGTCGATCGAATATCTGATCCGCGGATTTCTGGCAATCCGCTCCGAGGAGGAGTGTCGCTACTTTTTGGAGGATCTCTGCACAGAATCCGAGCTTTTGGAAATGTCGCGCCGACTCCGGGCGGCTAAAATGCTGAAAAACAACTACATCTATGCCGATATTGCCGAGCAAACAGGGCTTTCCACCGCTACCATCAGCCGTGTGAACCGTTGCCTCAAATATGGGAACGACGGATATCTGACTATCCTTGAAAGACTTGAAAAAGAGGACCGACGCAAATGAGCGGATGTGAGGGCTATCAAGCCATTGCACGTGTCTACGACCGACTCAACGCCGAGATCAACTACCGCGCATGGGCGGATTTCGTGGAGGCATGCTTCGACCGCTTCTTGCCGACCCGCCCCGAGCTTGTGCTCGACCTTGCCTGCGGAACAGGCAGCATGACGCTTGAGCTTGCCGCGCGCGGCTATGATATGATTGGTGTGGATGGCAGCGCAGACATGCTTTCCGAGGCGTATGCCCGTGCGCTCGGGCGCGAACGCCTGCTTTTTTTGCAACAGGACATGCGATCCTTTGAGCTCTACGGCACGGTTGGCGCAGTTACCTGCTGCCTCGACAGCATCAATTATCTGCTCCAACGCGAGGACCTCGACGCATGCCTTGCCACGGTGCACAACTATCTCGATCCCGATGGAATTTTTCTATTTGACGTCAACACGCCCTATAAATTCGCACATATTTACGCCGACAACGCCTACGTGCTCGAGGACGAGCTCATTTGGGACGAGGGTACCGACATGGAGGAGCGCGCGGCAGTCTTTTGCGGCTGGCAAAACCGCTTCGACCCCGAAACGAAAATCTGCGACTTTGATCTTTCAATCTTTGAGGAGCTCCCCGACGGGCACTACCGTCGAGCCGACGAGCACCAGCAGGAGCGCTGCTATGAGCAGGACGAGCTGCTTGACGCACTCAAAAGGAGCGGATTTGAGCTCCTTGGGCTGTGGTCCGACTACCAATTCTCTGCCCCCACTGACACAACCGAGCGGTGGTATATCGCCGCAAGAGCAAAAAAATAAGACCGTGAGGCATTTCGCTTCACACAGAAAGGAACCCCTATGTCATCCACCATCCTGCGCGCCATGACCGCTGACGGCAGCGCGCGCATTCACGTAATCCATTCCACCGAGATCGTCAACGAGGCGATCCGCCTGCACAAAACTACGCCCACGGCGTCGGCAACCCTCGGACGCCTGCTCACCGTCACCTCGATGATGGGCTGCATGCTGGGCGAAAAAACCGATACCATCACGGTCGCGCTCCACGGAGACGGCGAGGCGGGACACGTGCTCGCAGTATCCGACTATATCGGAAACGTGCGCGGCTATATTCAAAACCCCGAGGTCGACCTGCCGCTCAAGAAAAACGGCAAGCTCGACGTTGGCGGCGCGGTTGGTCGCGGCTCGCTTCACATCATCCGCGATATGGGAGGAACAGAGCCCTACAACGGCTCGATCCCGCTCGTGAGCGGTGAGATTGCCGAGGACGTTGCCGCCTACTACGCGCAAAGCGAGCAGATTCCAACTGTTTGCGCGCTCGGTGTTCTGATCGACACCGACTGCACC
>CAJKPX010000118.1 GCA_905201895.1 uncultured Eubacteriales bacterium
CCTTGATCCACCTTCGGGAAAGTTCTTTTGGGTGAGGGGGTGCAGGGGGAGAGGGTCTTTTCTTTCAAGAAAAGACCCTCTCCCCCTGCGGAACCACACTCCATATCCTACGTTTTCGGGCGGTAGCGAAGGTCGTTGACCGAGATCACGGTTACGAAGGCGGCGGGGTCAACGCGGCGCACGTAGTCCATGAGCTTGCGGTATTCGTGCTTGTCCACGATGGCAACGATTTCGGTATGTACGGTGCGGTCATAGCCGCCGATGCTCTCATAGAGCGTGGCACCGCTGTGCAGATCGTGGAGCAGGAAATTCAGGATCTCGTCGAGGTGCGACGAAATGATGCAGACGCGGCGCTTGAGATTCAGTCCGAAGATGAACCAATCCACCACCATGCCGCCGAAATAGGTGCCGAGCAGACTGAGCACAACGGTTTTGGTGTCATAGCAGATCGCCGAAGAAAGCGCCACGAGCATGCCCGAGACCGAAACGGCAGTGCCGAGCCCCATGTGCAGATATTTGCTCATGATCTTTGCCACGATGTCGAGTCCGCCCGACGAGGCGTTGTGCGAGAACAGGATCGCCATGGCGATGCCGACCACGAGCACGTAGCAGAGCGTGTCGAGCAGGGGGTCCTGCGTGAGCGACTGCAGATTGGGAAACAGAATTTCAAACAGACCCATCACAAGCGGGAGCAGGATCGCAGCGTAAACCGTTTTGGCACCGAATTCGGGACCAATCAGCAAAAAGCCCATGATCAAAAGAAAGACGTTGAGAATGAGCGAGATCATGGACACGGGCAGAGGGATGAAATTGCTCAACACCATTGCGAGCGCCGATCCGCTTCCCACGGCAATGTGGCTTGGCAGCATGAAGAAATAGATCGCTGCCGCCGCCAGAACGGCTCCAAAGGTGATGATCGAATATTCCTTGAATACATTTAGAAAACGTTTGTCCATAAGTCGGCTTCGCTCTCCTTTGTTTTTTGTCGATTATCCATCGGCTATTATAGCACATCCCTTTCCAAAAAGCAAGAGGGGCAGCAGAAAAAACAGGACGGCTGGAGCTTTCCCATGCAAAACACTTTTCAAAACAACAAAAAACAAACAAAATCAAATAAAATCAAAAAGAAATGTCAAAAAGTTGTTGACAAAAGAGGCAAAAAGGGGTATAATATGGGCAGTGTGGGGAAATCTCACACCCAAAACACAGGAAAGGAGCCCCCTATGCTGGCTATTGAACGCAGACGGGAAATTCTGGCAAGACTGACCCTGCACGGCAAGGTGATCGTTGCCGATCTGGCACGCGAATTCGCCGTTACCGAGGAAACGATCCGCCGAGATCTCGACCGCCTGGAGAGCGAGGGACTTGCCTCCAAAACCTACGGCGGCGCGGTTTCAAAATTCAATGCCTCGCTCGAGCTGCCCTACACCATTCGCGAGGAGGTAAACATCGAGGAGAAAAAGCGCATTGCCGAGCTCGTTGCCGATCTGATAGGTGACGGCGAGCGCGTCATGCTCGACGCAAGCTCCACCTCGCTCTACGTTTTTCGCAGACTGCGTGAGAAAAAGAACCTCACAATCATCACAAACTCGGTCAAAATTCTGCTCGAATCGGCAGACAAGGCAGATTGGACCGTGATCTCCACGGGCGGCGCGCTTCGCACCGACTCGCTCTCGCTCACGGGTCCGATCGCAGAGCATACGCTCGCGTCCTACTACGCCGACACCGCCATCTGCTCCTGCAAGGGCGTGGACGCCGCGCTCGGCGTGAGCGACTCCTCCCAGGCAGAATATTCGATCAAGCAAACGCTTCTTGCCTCGGCAGCGCGTCGGATCTTGTGCGTCGACTCGGATAAATTCGACAAAAAAGCGTTTGTCAAGCTCTTTGACCTCTCCTCGGTCGATCTTCTGGTCACCGAGCGCGAGCCCTCGCCCGAGTGGCAGGAAATTTGCAGAAGCAACAACGTTCGCCTGGTTTACTGACCGCCATAAATGACCGCTTCTCCCCCGATGCGATCCTCACTTGTTATCAATTCAGTTCAGAAAGGATATATCACGATTATGAAAACAGTTGCCGTTTGCGACCATTACATGACAGAGGATTTTTACAACGCTTGCTTTGACAAGTTCGACGATCTTGAGCTGATCGCCACCCCCTATTTCGGTCCCCACGATCGCGACCAGATGCGTGCCCTTGCTCACAAGCTCGAGCATGAGGGCGCTTATTCCTTCCCCGTTCCCGACGAGGTGTTTGCCGTGATCCCCGAGGCAGAGGTCCTGATGGTGCATCTCTGCCCCGTTACCGCACAGCTCATGGACTCGGCACCCAAGCTCAAATACATCCTCACCAACCGCGGCGGTCTTGAAAATATCGACGTGGAAGCCGCACGCGCACGCGGTATCCACGTAATCAACAACCCCGCCCACAACGGCAACGCCGTTGCCGAGCTCGCAATCTGCCTGATGATCTGCGAGATGCGCAACGTGCAGCGCTCCTTCTATTCGATCAAAACAGGTGAGTGGCGCGACCGCTACGACAACTTCGGCAGAGTGTTTGAGCTCCGCAACAAAACGGTTGGTATCATCGGCTTCGGCACGATCGGACGCCTCGTTGCAGAAAAGCTCCAGACCTTCCACGTCAAGCTCATCGCTGCCGACCCCAACGTCACCCCCGACGATCCCGACCTCGCACGCTTCAACGTGACCCTCACCGACACCGATACCGTGCTCTCCACGGCTGATATCGTCACCGTTCACGCACGCCTGGAGGATAAATCTCAAATTCTCGGTCCGCGCGAGCTCGACCTGATCAAGCCCTCCGCAATCTTCGTGAATACCGCGCGCGCCTACCTCGTTGACTACGATCACCTCGCCAAGATGCTGATCGAAAAGCGCCTCGCAGGTGCAGCTCTCGAGGTGTTCCCCCCCGAGCCCCTCCCCTCCGATAGCCCCTTCCTCACGCTCGATAACGTGAGCATGACCAATCACCGCGGCGGCGACCCCGTGAACTGCTTCTCGGATAGCCCCGAAATGCTCGTCGGCTTCCTCCACGAGCACCTCTCCGGCAAAACCCCTAAATTCCTCGTTTGTTGAGGGAAAATATATGTTTTTTTGCGGGGAAGGGGGGAACTTCTTGAAAGAAGTTCGCC
>CAJKPX010000119.1 GCA_905201895.1 uncultured Eubacteriales bacterium
CAGGGAGGGGGAGAGGAACTTTTTGAAAAAAGTTCCTCTCCCCCTCCCTGCATATCTATCTATCTATCCTATCTTAATCATCCGCGTATTCGCGGCGGAATTTTTTCCACAGGGGGGTAGCGATGAGGCAGACGGCGAGGCCGCAGACCGAGATCACAACCCAGGAGAGCATGGTAAAGCCCCAGCCGAATGACTCGGCGAGAGCAGCGAAGCCATAGGTTGAGAGGGCGGCACCGACGTAGGTACATGCGTTGAGCAGTCCCGAATAGGTGGAAACCTTGCCGCTCTTGACAAATCTCTTGGGCACAACGGTGATGAGCATGAGGTTGATGCCGTGCATGGAGGCAACGATCAGACCCATAAAGAGGACCGACACGATGATATTGCTGGTAAAGAGACTCACAATGTAGAGGATCAGCGCCGAAACAGACGAGAGGATAAAGATCATCGCCGCGCAGAATACCTCATTTTTGAAGAGCGCGCGGTGGAGCTTGTCAAACGCCGAGAAGCTGATTACGCTGAAGATCGCGAGCACAACGGTGAGCGCGATCGAGCCCTCTTGGGTCACGATGTCGGGGAAGGTTTCGGAGAGGATGTTGGGCATCCAGTTCTGCACGCCGTCGCGGAGCATTCCCTGCAGCACGATGCCGAGCATGATGAGCACAACGGGAATATAAACAAACGAGGGCAGGGGCTTCTTTTGCACCGGCGTGTCGCTGTTTTTGTCGGACGTGTTGCGCGAATTGATCACGGGCTCGGTGAAAAGACGAGGATGCACGAGGATCCAGAAGGTCATGATGGCAAGACCGCCTGCCGCGCAGAGCAGCATAATCACGCGCCAATGGAGCACGTAGAGCATGAGGGGGCAGAACAGATAGAGAAAGATGGTTGCAAACGAGGAGCCCCAGGAGACGCGAACGGCGGAGTAGCCGTATTCGTTGTCGGTCAGATAGGTTGACATCAGGCGCACGATCGGGGGCCAGAGCATCGAATGTGCAAAGCCGTTCACCGCCCAAACCGCAGTCATGGCGGGGATAGCCGAGCAGAAGAACATGGCAACGTTGCAGGCGGCGGCAAGCGCGAGACCCACCGTGAGCAGCAGCTGGGGCTTGATCTTGTCGCCCATCATGCCGCTGATCACCTGACCTGCGCCATAGGAGATCGTGAGCGCGGTGACGATGATGGCAAGGTTGGTTTTTTCCACCTGCAGATCGGAGCAGATTTTCACCATCATCACGGCAAAATTGATGCGCATGAGATAGCTTGCAAAATAAACGAGCGTGCAGGACCACGCAATGGCGCGCGCACGCGGACGGATCATGTTTTCCATAGTTTCTTCCTTTTCTTTTTGATTGCGGGGATCGTTATACCACGAAGCAAAAATGCTTGCTCGCAAGGGTTTCCTGCGTCTATTATACCATGAAGCAAAAATGCTTGCTTGCAAGGGCGTTTTTGCGAGGCCGTCAATGACGCAGCCGCATGAAATGCGGACAGGGCGATAGCCCAAAGACTTACGAAGTAAGGCTTTCTGCGTCTATTATAACACAACAGGAAAAAAATTGCAATAGTATTCGCTTTTTTCGCAGGGAAATTCTTGACCTTTGCGATAAAAAGGCGTATAATATGGAGAGACCACAAACAAGGCA
Organism: uncultured Eubacteriales bacterium; assembly: GCA_905201895.1. Classification (GTDB taxonomy): domain Bacteria; phylum Bacillota; class Clostridia; order Oscillospirales; family CAG-272; genus UMGS1865. Next base: position 1,647 of record CAJKPX010000119.1, read on the forward strand.
TCATTTCAACCGAAAGGAGCTCAAATCAGGATAATATGAAGACAACGACAATCCGAAACAAGCTTACCGAGGGACCGATTCTCTCCCGTATCATCCTGTTCACACTTCCCCTGATCGCAACCGCGGTCCTGCAGCTGCTGTTCAACACCGCCGACGTGATGGTGGTTGGTCGCTGGGGCGGCGAAACCGCGGCAGAGCGCGAAACGGCGCTGGCGGCGGTTGGCTCCTGCGGTGCACTCACAAACCTGATTGTCAACCTCTTTTTCGGGCTTTCGGTTGGTGCGGGTGTTGGCGTTGCACACAGTATTGGTGCAAAGCTCTACCGTGACGTGAGCGAAACCGTGCACACCGCGGTGCTTTCGTCGCTCGTGTGCGGTGCAGTTGTCACGGTGTTCGGACTCCTTGCGGCGCGCCCACTCCTGATTATGATGGGAACCGACCCCACCGTGCTCGACCAGGCAGTGCCCTACATGTGTGCCTATTTTTGCGGTATGCCGGCAAATATGCTCTATAACTACTGCGCCTCGATGCTGCGCTCCTCGGGCGACACCACGCGACCGCTGATCTTTCTCTCGGTTGCGGGCGTGGTAAACGTGGGACTCAACCTGGTGATGGTGATCGTGTTTCACCTCGGTGCGCTCGGCGTCGGTGTGGCAACGGCAGCGTCGCACTGGACCTCCTGCATCCTCATCGTTGCTTATATGATGCGCTATGACGGGCCCTGCAAAATTGAATGGCGCAAGCTCCGTATTCATCGCGATAAGCTGGTCCGCATCGTTACGGTGGGACTCCCCGCAGGTATTCAGGGAACGCTTTTTTCCTTCTCCAACGTGCTCATCCAATCCTCGATCAACGGCTTCGGGGACGTCGCCTTCGTGGCAGGCAACACCGCTGCCTCGAACATCGACGGCTACATCTACGCCTCGCAAAACGCCCTCTACCACACCGCCCTGACCTTTGTTGGTCAAAACCTCGGTGCGCGGAAATTCGACCGCATCAAGCGTTGCATCCTCTGGTGCGTGGTGGTTGTCACCGTTGTGGGACTGTCCATTGGCTCGCTTGCCGTCCTGTTCGGTGAGCAGCTGCTCTTGATCTTCACCGATAGCCGTGAGGTGATTGAGGCGGGTATGCTGCGCCTCTCGATTATGGGCGTCACGTATTTCCTTTGCGGTCTGATGGAGGTCGGCTGCGGCGTGATGCGCGGCTTCGGTAAGTCTATGCCGCCCATGATCGTCTCGCTCGTCGGCTCCTGCCTGTTCCGCATCGTTTGGATCTATTCGATCTTCGTTTTCATCCCCACCCCGTTCGTCCTTTATATCTCCTATCCGCTCTCCTGGGCTCTCACAGCCCTCACTCATTTCATTTTCTGCCACCATACCTACCGCAAGATGATTGCATAGAGTGGGCGTGTTTTTTGCGGGGAAGGGGGATTTCTTGGAAGAAATCCCCCTTCCCCG
>CAJKPX010000120.1 GCA_905201895.1 uncultured Eubacteriales bacterium
GCGGGATCGGCGTCGCCGTGAGGGTGAGCGTGTCGCCGCAGTCGATCATGAGCAGCGCGGGATCGTCGGGAAGGGGAACGCGCCCCTCCGTCTGTGCAAGGTCGAGGGTTTCGCGATCCACTTCATAGCAAAAATGCTCGGCGAGATCGCCCTCGGGCACAAAAGCGGCAGGGTCAAAGCGGCGCGCCCCGTCGGGGCTGCGGCACACCCGTTGCTCGTCGAAATCATCAAAGGCGTAGTCCAGATAGCCGCTCGGGCTGAAGTCGCCCTGTGCCCACGCCATCACGTGCCCAAAGCTGCGCCGCGAAAAAAGACGCTTGCAGCCGTCGTTGAGAACAGGCGCGCAGAGCGGACGCTCCTGATGGTCACAGCTTGCAAATTTGTAGCCGTGCTCGCGGATATCGCAAATGATCGCCTGGATCGCCGCCTCGCTGCTATCAGCGCTCTTCACGTCGGGGGCATCGAAATCGGTCCATCCAACCACACGGTATTTCATAACGGGCACTCCTTTCGGTTTCTGTTCGCCTAAACGGGATCATCTGCCGGCGTGACCTCAATCACCCACGGCGCGGCGTTGTAGATCGCGTCTGCCTGCTCCATTTTCTCGATACTCGCGGAGCAGGAGAGCACCATGATTTCCATAGACGCCTCCTCGGTCAGGTCGGGGCCGCGAACGGCGGAGACCACCCCGCAGGAGTGGCGCTCGCCCTCGCAGCAGAGCGTGAGGGTGTCGCCCGAGCCCAGCGTTTGCAGCGCGGGATCGTCGAAGGGCAGATTGAAATGCTTGCCCGCCCGGGCAGCGGCAAGGGTCTTGCGGTCAACCGTGCAGACCAGCTCCTCGGCAAGCGCGCGCTCGGGCTCAAAGCCGAGGGGATGAAAAAAACGCTCGGGGGGCGGCATGGAGAGCGGCTGCTCGCATTCGGGGTGGCGATGGTAGGCATAGCTGACGTAGCCCATGCGTGAATAATCGCCGTGTGCATACGCCATGATGCAGCCGAAATCGCGCTGTGAAAACAGGCGCTTGCAGCCGTCGTTGAGCACGGGCGCACCGCCCTGCTCCTCCTGGTGCTCCCAGCCCGTAAACGCATATCCATGCTCACGGATGTCGCGCACGATCGCCCAATACGCCGCCTCATCACATGCGGCAGACGCAACGTCGGGATCATCGTAATGCGTCCATCCAACCACGCGGTATTTCATATCGAAATGACTCCTTTCGGGGGGGTGTTGAGGAGAGGGACCTCCCTCCCCTTTTTACAAAAAACTCAATACGTGACGTATTTCTCTCGCTTTGCGATCACCTGCGAGATGCGATTGTAGTCGTTGGTGAGGATCACGTCGATGCCCATGTCAAGGAATTCCTCGGTCTCATCGGGATCGTCCGACCAGAACACGTTGCAGATGATGCCGTGCTCATGCGCGCGCTCGACCATTTCGCGGTTGAAATAGCCCTTGAAAAGCTGCAGCTTTTTACAACCGTAGCGAATGGCACGCTCCACGATCTGCCATTTGCCGTCCCCACCGCCGCAGCAACGCGGAATTTCGGGATATTCGCGTGCAAGGCGCTCGAGCAGGCTATCGTCGCCGCTCATGAAGTAGACGTATTTTTCGCAATCGTACTTGCGGATGAGCGCAACGACGCGGTCGAGGTATTCGGGACGCTCACCTGCGGTCTTGAGGTGGATATTCATCACGCAATGACAGGCAAATTTCTTCAGGATGTCCTCAAAGGTGGGAATCTTCAAACCCGCAAATTCGGGGGCGTACTTGACGCCGAAATCGAGCTCGCGCAGCTCCTCGAGGGTATAGTCCCAAATTCTGCCCGTTCCGTTGGACACGCGGTCGAGCTTGGAATCGTGCATCGAAACCACTTCGCCGTCCTTGGTGAACCAAAGATCAAACTCGATCTCCTCTGCTCCCATCGCAACGGCGGCGCCAAAGGCAGGCAAACTGTTTTCGGGTGCCACGGTGTTAAAGCCGCGGTGCGCGCAGGCACGGGGATAGGGCATGATCGCATCGTGGCGCACGATCGCACTCCCCGCGGGGCGGTATTTCCAGGGGCGACGTCCCTGCTCGATATATTCGTAGTGCGCGGCAAGCGGATTGCCAAAGCCTGCGGGCTTGTAGTATTTCGCGTGGGGGTCGAGCTCAACGCAGGTAAGACCCACGCGACTGTAAAGATTGGCGAGCACCTCGCCCGTGGGTGCCACAATCATCGAGGCGCCGCCGATATTCGAGCTCTCGTCCATCGAAACCGAGGAGCGGATGACGTAGGCATTGGTGTTGTAAGCAAGATTTTGCGACATGATCTTGAGCGCCTCGTGCGTGTCGCTGCGCTGGTGCGAGCAGCCGATCACAAAGTCGAGCCGCTGACGCGCAAGATTTGCAAACGCCTCGTAGAAATAGAAATCGTAGCAGGTGAGAAATCCGAAGCGCAGACCCTCGATCTCCACCACGGTGGGCTCGGAATGCTCAAAGGAATAGTCGCTGTCGAGTCGGAGCTTTGTAACCTCGCCAGGTGTGAGGTGCTGCTTGAAATATTTTCCCACGATATTGCCCTCGCGGTCGAAGGCATAGGTGGTGTTGCGCGTGCCCGTCGGTCTCTGCGAGCGTGCGTTTGCAAACACGATCGCATGGCAACGCTTGGCGGTCTCGGCAACCGCATCGAGCAGACGCTCGGTAAAGCGCTCTGCGGCAAGCTCGGAGTTCTCCTTGGAGCCTGCAAGACAGGGAATGTCGCAGGACTCGGGCATCACGATCATGTCCATGCTCTCATCGCATTGTGCAAGCAGCGCAAGCTGATCCTCAAAATAACGATCGACCTGCGAAAAATCTGTGGAATACGCGGGCTGTATGATACATACCTTCATGCTTCTATCCTCGCTTTTCTCTTTTTTCCATCCATCATTATATCACACTCCTCCCCGAATGTCAATCACGTTCTCGTGCGAGAGGGGAGCAGGGGGGAGAGATTACAGGGGGAGATTGCAGGGGGAGGGGAGAAAAACTTTTGCAAAAGTTTTTCTCCCCTCCCCCTGCA
>CAJKPX010000121.1 GCA_905201895.1 uncultured Eubacteriales bacterium
GGGGAACTTTTTGTAAAAAGTTCCCCCCGCAAAAACACTCCTACAAAGTTCTTGAAAGGGGGAGGGGTGCAGGGGAGGAACTTTTCTCGAAAAGTTCCTCCCCTGCAAAAAACCTATTCTACTTAAATCCCAGCAACGCCGGTTTTGTGAGCTGCCTCGATTACGGCTTCGGCAACGACCTTAGCCACGCGCTTATCGAGCGCGGGAGCGATGATATTCTCCTCGTTGAGCTCCTCGTCGGAGATCAGGGATGCGAGCGCATAGGAGGTGGCAACCTTCATTTCCTCGTTGATGCAGGAAGCGCGGCAATCAAGCGCACCGCGGAAGATGCCGGGGAATGCAAGCACGTTGTTGATCTGGTTGGGGAAGTCGGAACGACCCGTTCCAACCACGCGAGCGCCTGCAGCCTTTGCCTCGTCGGGCATGATCTCGGGGGTGGGGTTTGCCATGGGGAACACGATCGCGTCGGAGTTCATCGAGCGAACCATATCCTGGCTGACAACGCCGGGAGCCGAAACGCCGATAAAGACGTCTGCACCCTTCATAGCGTCTGCGAGGGTACCGCGCATGAGGCGGTGGTTGGTCTGCTCCGCGATCTCTGCGTGAGCGGGGTTGAGGCCCTCCATGCCGCGGCAGATGATGCCGAAGCGGTCAACCATGGTCAGGTCCTTGACACCGATGTTGAGCAGGTGCTTGCCGATTGCGCAGCCTGCAGAGCCTGCGCCGTTGATCACAACCTTCACCTTGTCGATGTCCTTCTTAACAACCTTGAGCGCGTTGATCAGAGCGGCTGCAACCACGATTGCGGTGCCGTGCTGGTCATCGTGGAAGATCGGAATATCGCAGATCTCCTTGAGCTTGCGCTCAACCTCAAAGCAGCGGGGTGCGCTGATGTCCTCGAGGTTAATGCCGCCGAAGCTGCCCGAAATGAGGTAGATGGTGCGAACGAGCTCGTCCACGTCCTTGGAGCGGATGCAGAGCGGGAACGCGTCAACGTCGGCAAACTCCTTGAACAGCGCGCACTTGCCCTCCATAACGGGCATGCCTGCCTCGGGACCGATGTCACCGAGACCCAGAATTGCGGTACCGTCGGTGATGACGGCAACGAGGTTGTTGCGGCGGGTGAGCTCAAAGGACTTCTCGGGGTGCTTCTGAATCTCGAGGCAGGGCTCTGCAACACCGGGAGTGTAAGCGAGCGAGAGATCCTGGCGGTTTTCAACGGGAACGCGCGAGATAACCTCGATCTTACCGTTCCACTCATAGTGCTTCTTGAGCGATTCTTCTCTGATATTCATGGTAAAACAATCCTTTCGTATAATTCTTCAAAAATGGGACTGTCGTTTCCAATTAGGCTACGACAGTCCCGAATTTTCACCAAAATTTCAAACCTGAAACTCGGGATCAGTCTTCAAAGGGGAACTTGTAGGGGAGACCCAGCTCGTCGCGTACTGCGATGAACTCCTTCTGTACCGACTCGTTGATTGCAACGCCTGCGTGACGTGCCAGACGGATCTCGTATTCCTTCTCGCCTGCGGAGTAGATGCGCTCTGCGTCGGGAGCCTTCTGTACGGAGCGAACCTCGCGGATGATGTCACCTGCGTTCTTGCGGCAAGCCTCCTCGCCGAGAAAGTGCTCGGTGTCGATTGCGATGAAGAAGTGACCCAGACCGAAGGGACGCTTGTTGCCGTTCTCGTCCTTACCGGTGAGGTACTGACCGTAGTGACCGTTTGCAAGCACTGCCGACATCAGCTCAACGAACATTGCGTAGCCATAGCCCTTGTAGCCGCAGCCCTCCTCGCCGGGGCCGCCGAGCGTGCAGAGTGCAGCCTCGCCGCGAGCCATTGCCTTGAGTGCTGCGTCAGCGGTTCCCTCGTAAGCCTCGCCCTCGAGGTTTACAAGCGCGCCTGCGGGAGCATCCTTGCCGATGCGTGCGTAGTACTCGAGCTTACCGTTCTGGTAGGTGGAGGAAGCAGCGTCGAAGTTGAAGTCGAATGCCTCGTCGGTGGGAACACCGAGCGTGAGGGGGTTGGTTCCGAACGCGCCCTGAACGCCAAAGGTGGGAGCAACAGTGGGACGCGCGTTGGTACCGGTCAGACCGATGCAGCCTGCCTTGGTTGCCATCGAGGTGTAGTAGCCTGCAATACCGTAGTGGCAGGAGTTGCGCACAACAACCATGCCCATGCCGTATTTCTTTGCCTTCTCGATCGCCATGCTCATTGCCTTGTAGCCGATCACCTGACCCATGCCGTCGTGTCCGTCGACAACTGCGGTGGTCTCGGTTTCCTTGATTACCTCAAAGTTGGTAACGGGGTTCTGAATGCCTGCCTTGATTCTGTCAAGGTATACCGGCTTGAAGCGGTTGCAGCCGTGAGACTCAATGCCGCGCTTGTCCGACTCGAGCAGAACGTCAGCGCAGATTTCGGCATCCTCGCGCGGAATGCCGTATCCGACGAAAGAGTCGATCACGAAGTTTGTGATTGTTTTCCAATCTACGATGTTGGATTTAGCCATGGTGGTGTTCCTCCTTGGTTTGTTTTTATTTTTCCATCCTTCATTATATCACAGTTTTTTTCACATTACAAGTGCCCTTGCAAACTTTGACAATTTTTTATAAAATTATTGAAAGAATTTCGCATTCACCACGCGCAGTGTGAGAAAGGGGGATTTTTTGCGGGGAGGGAGGAAACTTTTTGCAAAAGTTTTCTCCCTCCCCGCACCCCTCCCTCTTTCAAAACCTTTCAGAAGAAAGGAAAAGGCGATAAGGGGAAGATTTTTCATTTTTAGAATTTGCCATCGCATTTTATCTCGTCATAACAAACTAAC
>CAJKPX010000122.1 GCA_905201895.1 uncultured Eubacteriales bacterium
GGTGCAGGGGGTAGGGGAGGAAAACTTTTTCCAAAAAGTTTTCCTCCCCTACCTCCTGCATATCTATCCTCACTTTCTCAAATTCCTCATCCAATGCGAGGGCAGGCAGCCCTTGATACGGCGAAAGGAGGACGAAAAAGCCGACATACTGCCAAAGCCGACCGCGAAGCAGGCGTCTGTAATGCTTGTGCCGCGCTCGATCAGCTCGACACTCCGCGCGATGCGGTAGCGCGTGAGGAATTCGGCAACCGACACATTGAAATACTGCCGAAAAAGACGCGAGATATGCTCGCGGCTGTAAAAGAAATGCTCGGAAACCTCGCTCACCGAGGTGATGCTGCGGTAGTTTTCCTCAACGTAGGTCTTGATCGCAAGAATGTTGTCGGGCAAAACCGCAGTCTGCTCGCGCGGCTTGTCGGCGATGCGGTCAAAAAACGCCATCAGACGCAGGAAAATCGCGTATGCCTGTAAGCGATCGGGGCGCGTCACCTCGGTGCAGGCATCGAGCGCTGAGAGCAGCTGCATCAGCTCGGAGTGCTGCGCGGGGGCAACCGTGAAAAAGCACGCGCCTGATTCGGTGAACCCAAGCGGCGCATAGTCCTCACCGTCCAGCTCAAAAACGCTGCGCTCAAAGCGGAACACGTAGCGCTCGTAGCGGCTCTCGGAAAGCAAGCGCGCGTTGTGGTAGTCCCCGGGTCGGCTCCAGATCACCGACATGGGCGGCGGCGTGAGCAGGCTCTGGTTGCAGATAAAGTCGACGTCACCGCCAACATAGACGATCAGCTCGTAAAACGAGTGGGTGTGGTAGGCTTCGTCAAATTGCTCGCGCCGAAAATCGGTGACGCGATGCGAATAGAGTAGGTCGCGTGTGATCAGGTGGTTGGTCCAGCCCAAGACGTGCCGATAAGACCTTCCCTCGGCACCTGCGATGGGAAGATATTTTCCGCTTTTGAGGTATTTGCTCACATCTGTTGTAATCATATCACAAATCCGTAATTTTTATCACAAATCGGGTAGTAAATCGCCTTTTTGTGTGATACAATTATATCACAAAATCAATTATTTGTCAAGAAAGGACTTACAAAACCATGATTCGTGACAACAAGCTCGTGAATGAAACACACAATGCCGACCTTTGCGTGGTGGGCGGCGGACTTGCGGGTGTGCTGGCGGCTGTGAGCGCTGCGAGACACGGCGCGAAGGTTGTTCTGATGCAGGACAGACCCATGCTCGGCGGAAACTCCTCCTCCGAGATCCGCATGTGGGTGTCGGGTGCGGGAACGCGCGTTCGCCATCTGCAGGAAACCGGTTTGATGGAGGAAATTTTGCTCGACAACATGCACCGCAACCCCGAGCGCAATTTTTCGATCTGGGATTCGGTCCTTTATGAAAAGGTGAAGGCAGAGCCCAACATTGAGCTCCTGCTCAACTGCTCCTGCTGCTCGGCAGAAATGGACGGCAACACCATCCTGTCGATCACGGGCTTCCAGCTCACCACCTATAAGTGGCAGACCGTTCACGCAAAAATGTTTGCCGACTGCTCGGGCGATAGCATCCTTGCCGAGCTCACGGGTGCCGAATATATGGTTGGACGTGAAGCGAAAAAAGATTTCGGCGAGACGATGGCGCTTGAAATCGGCGACCGCAAAACAATGGGCATGAGCCTGATGATCCAGGCGCATGAAACCGACCACAAATGCACCTACATCCCCCCCGAATGGGCATACGTTTACAACACCGACGAGGAAATGAACAACAAGCCTCACAAGTGCCTCACCCACCCCTACACCAATTTCTATTGGATCGAGCTGGGCGGCGAGGTCGACTCGATCCGCGACACCGAAACGGTGCGCGACGAGCTGCTCAAGATCGCCTTCGGCGTTTGGGACCACATCAAAAACCGCGGTGACCACGGCGCCGACAACTGGGAGCTCGATTGGATCGGCTTCCTCCCCGGCAAGCGCGAGAGCCGCCGCTACGTTGGCGACTACGTGATGGTGCAGGATGACGTGATCGGTGCGCGTCAGTTTGAGGACACCGTTGCCTACGGCGGCTGGCAGATCGACAACCACCTGCCCGGCGGCTTCTACATGAACGGCAAGGGCGGCGCGCATCTGCAGAAGGTGCGTCTCAACGAGCCCTACGCCATCCCCTTCCGCTCGCTCTACTCCAAGAACATCGACAACCTGCTCTTTGCCGGTCGAAACATCAGCACCACGCACATCGCGTTCAGCACCGTTCGCGTGATGGGAACCTGCGGCGTGATGGGTCAGGCAATCGGTACCGCAGCGGCGCTCGCAACGCACCTCGGCGTGAACCCCCGCGAGCTGGGTCAGAAGCACATCAAGGAGCTTCAGAATATGCTGCTTGAGGACGACTGCTTCCTGCCCGGTCTGCGCCGCGAAATGCCCGCGCTCACCAAGGAAGCCACTCTCGTTGCCGACTACGGCGACGCGTCGGCGCTCCACAACGGTCTCGACCGCAAGATCTGGGGCAATGACAACGGCTACTGCGGTATGTGCAACCGCCCCATCACCTACAAGTTCGACGGCAAAAAACGTGTCAACGGCTTCCGTCTCGTTGCCGACAGTGACCTCGACCGCGAGTTCACCGAGGGCAACCCCAACATCCTCACCATCTCCTGCACGCTCTTCCGCAGCCGTGACTACAACAACACCACCTTCGGCTTCCCCAAGAGCCTGCTCAAGTCCTTCCGCATCGAAGCACTTGACGACAATGGCGAGTGGCAGGTCGTCTGGTCCACCGACTCCAACC
>CAJKPX010000123.1 GCA_905201895.1 uncultured Eubacteriales bacterium
CCGAGCCGTCATCGTTGAGCGTGGTGACGATCGCCGCGCGGTCACCCGACTGGCTGCCCCATTTGAGCAGCTCCCAATCGTCGGGGGTGTGCACGCCGATTGCTGTCACGCGACGGGGAAAGGCGCCTGTTGCATACATCAGGGGTGCGAGCGAGTGGGTGATATAGTAGGTGCGCGGCAGGTAGTTTCTCCAATGCTTGGGGAAGGGGTGCAGCTGGCGCAGCAGCTTGTGATCGTCGGGCGAGACGGGGTGATTGTATTCGCCCTCGGCAAAAAGAACGCGTCCGAGCGTACCGCCACGGCAAATGCGCGTGATCTCGCGGTTGAATTCCATAAAGGGGTAGTTTTCGCTGATCATGTAGTAGGCGGCGCTTTTCTCTGCCGCACGCATCAGTGCAACACCCTCTGCCATCGTGGCGTTGGAGGTGCATTCGCTGAGCACGTGGATATTGCGCTCAAGCGCACGGATTGCATAGGTTGCGTGCTCGTGGAAATAGTTGCAGAGCATCACAGCCTCCATGCCGTCATGTGCAATGAAATCATCAAAGGAGGTGTAGGTGGCAACGTCGCCGCCGATCTCCGCACGGGCATCCGCCAGCTTTTGCTCATTCATGTCGCAAACGGCAACGATCTCGCCGTTGTTGAGCAGGATGTTTTTGTAGAAGGCGCTGCCGCGTCCAAGACCAAAGACACCGATTTTGATAGGTCGCTTCATGTTTTCTGTTCTCCTTTTTTTGTTTTTATTTTTTTTGCGCGTTTGTACCAATTTCGCAACCGAACCCGCGTCAGGGGATCAGCACGAGCGCGAGAATTCCGAGAAACGCGAGCGCAACCGAGGCGATCTCACGGCGAGAGGGACGGCGTGCGGTGAAAAATGCAAGCAGGGTGGTCACAACCATCACGCCACCTGTGACGAAGGGATATTGCAGCGAGGCGGGCAGAACCGCAAGCGCGACGAGGAGCATATAATTTGCAACCTTGTTCAGTGCACCGCAGCCAACCGCAAAGCCGATCGCAGGCAGGCTCGGGCGGCGGAGTCGGCGGCAGATTACCAGCAGGACCGTACCCGAGAGCACCACGGTGATAATGGCGATCCAGATCGAATAAGCGGCGGCGGACGCCTTTGGGTAGGGTGCGTCCTGATAGATTTTGGAGAGCACGCCCGAGGCGCCGTTGAGCACGAACACGCCCGCGCAGTAGAGCCAACCGCTCTTGCCGCTCTTGCGCTCAACCGTGAGCAGCAGCGCCGCCAAGATCAGCACAATGCAAACCGCCTTGCCGAGCGTGAAAGGCTCGCGGTAGAAGAAAATTCCCGCGAGAAAGGGCAGCATCATGCCGCCGAGCATGGCAAAGAGCGAATAGAGCGAGAGATTGACGCGCGCAAATGCCTTGAGCGAGCAAAAGGTGTAGAGCATGCCCGAGATCGCCGCAGCTGTGGCAATGAGCAGCGTGAAGGGTGTGCAGGCGAGGTGGGGACCGTTGATCACAAACAGGCAAACGATGCCTGCAATGCCGTTGATAAAGGTGAACAGCATGCTCTCGCCAAGTCCGCTTCCGCTCACTCGCTGGTAGCGCTCGTTGAGCAGAAACTGCACGCCAAATAGCAGCACCGATATAGTCAGAATTCCGTAATACATAGAGAAGACCCTCCTTATCGCCCTCATTATACCATGTTTTCGGGGCGTTGTATATGGGAAATTTCCATATAAATATAAAAAAAGGCAAGATATTCTTGACAACGGCGGCGTGCGAGGGTATAATGAACGCAGAATTTACCCAAACGGGAGGCGTGCCGTGAATTCGCAAAACATTTGTCATTTCGGAAAAATCGAATCGAGCGATCTGATCTGCTCGCGATTCGTCTACGAGACCACCGACTGCCAATCGCTGCCACGCGAGAGCGCAGAGCACCTTTTGCACCTTGCCGTGCGCGGCGAGGGCAGCTTTCTCCTGCGTGGCGAACGGTACCCCATCTCGCGCGGGTCGCTCTTTTACTGCCGCCGCGGCGAGACCTTTGCGGTTGAGTCGGGAGAGGGGCTGGAATATTGCTACGTTTCCTTTCGCGGCAGACGTGCCGATGAGCTGATCGAGCGGATCCGCGCGTTTGACGCCTCGCCCGTTTGCGTCCCTGCCGACGCCGACGCGCTTGCCGATTTCTGGATGAATTGCATCGGGCGTGTGCAGAGCGACACCGCCGATCTCTTGGGCGAGGCAACCCTGCTCTACACCTTTGCCTGCCTGCATCCTGCGCCGAGTGAATCCTCCTCGTTGCTCTCGCGCATCGTTCGGGAAACCGAGCAGAGCTTCACCGACCCCTCCTTTTCGCTCACGGTGCTCGCAGGAAGGCTTGGCTACGTTCCCAAATATCTCTCCTCCTATTTCAAAAAGCAGCGTGGCATTGCCTTCACGCAGTACCTGCGTGATCTGCGCATCAAGCGCGCCCTCTTCCTCATCGAACAGGGCATCAACAGCATCAAAAATATCGCCATTCTCTCGGGGTTTTCGGATGCCCTCTATTTCTCATCCGTCTTTAAGCAAGCAATCGGCATCTCGCCGCGCGATTACATCCAACGAAATGGAGATGCATAAGAGGAATGAATGATTTTGCAGGGGAGGGGAAGAAAACTTTTCGAGCAAAGCTTTGTTAGCGTAGGATAATAATTGTGATATTTTTTGTGGGGAAAACTTCTCGAGAGAAGTTTTCCCCACACCCCTTTCAAG
>CAJKPX010000124.1 GCA_905201895.1 uncultured Eubacteriales bacterium
AGATCACATCGGTAACGGTTACAAGCTTATCGAAGGTAAGTGCGTACCAGATGGGATCGCCAACCTTTGCTGCTGCATCCCCCTGTTCCTTACCAATGTAGGTGTCGTGCGAGGTTGCGATTCCCGCCTTGCCCTCGCTCAACGTGGGGATCTTCCCGTCCACGATGGTTTGAATATTCTTGCTGCCACCGCCCTGAATCGTGCTGTCGGGAACCGAGCAGGAGGGAGTAACCGAGAAGCCCGAGAGAAGAGTGCCGCTGTTGTAGCGTGCCTCATATACGGGTCCGCAATCCTCTCCGTTTTGGGTAAGCTGAACGGAGATGATAACCAGATCGTCCTCTGCCGCAGGCAGACCTGCGACCACAATACCATACGCATAATCATAATGCAAGGTGGAGATATCCACTTCGGTGCCTGCCGCATTGACGGTCTTGTAGACCGAGGTGGTGGTCATGGTCTTGGAAGCTGTTCTTGCCTCAGTAACACTATCGCCGTAGGACACGGCAACGGTTACATTCATACCGACGCTCTCAAGCGCCAGATCTGCTTCCTTAAGCAGTCCCAGAAGGCGGACCGAGAATTTGCCATCGGCAACCGCAGTGGACTGGATGTAGGCTTGGGGAGCGCCGTTCTCGGTGGCAGAGGCAGACACGGTGGGGAGTGTGAGCATGGTGGCAAGCATCACGATCACGAGAATTGCCGAAAGTATGCGTTTCATAAAATTAATGTCTCCTTTTTTATTTTTTTAGATTGGTCGGTTGCGTTTCGGGGATCAGGTGCCGTTGTCGCCGTCTGCATCCCAGACCCAGACATCAAGAGTACCTGTGCCGTTATTGCCCGAAAGCGTAAGGATGTCGTTGGCTTCCAAAACAAGCGTGGTCATTTCGGGTGACTGATAGTGCTTCTTCATGATAATAATCCTTTCTTTCAATTATTTTTTATCAAGTCGGATCTCGTGTATCTCACATCGAGTTCCACACAGGATACAAAGTAGCGCAGGGTGTCCATACCGTCGATGTTGGCATCCATTTCGGGGTATCCGATGATCCGAACGCCGGCACACTCGGTGAGAATGTTGAGGGGGATGATGTAGATCCCATAGGGGTCTGTGCCGCTGTTGTAGCGTGTCGCCTTATGCGCTCGGATCGGTTTCGGTGATTCCTGCGCAATAGAGCATGGCATCTCCCACATTTTTACCGATCTCCAGCATGTCGGCTTGATTCCAGTGATATTGATCGCTACCAACGATCACCTGTGTGCCGTTTTCCCATTTTGTGATTGGGTAGGCGGAGTTGTCGACCACATAGCAGTTTGCGATCTTTGATGAAAAGCTCTTCTGCATAGCAATAAAGTTCTTGTTCATCGTTTCGATGGATGCACTCGTGAGATTCTGCGTCTGTGAGATTGTACCAACCACAATCGGCATCATGGAAGCACCGCAATCGTTATTGGAATTGGTGAGACGCTTCATCATTTCCGAGAGGTCGGCACGGACGTCATTTGCAAAATGCTTGAACGCGATCTCATATTCGGCGGGCTTGGCTTTGTTTGCACAGCCCTGCATCCAATAAAGACCGCAAATGCGGATCGAATCAAAGCCGTATTTCACCATGATGCCGTCCTTTTCCAGCGCGTCCATCACACTCGTTTCCACCTGTGCAAGAAAATTGCGGTACATCTGACCCGTTACGCCGTCAACGACCTCTCCGGATGGAAGTGTATTTTGGTAGGATGGGGACACCCAGTTGCCGTCCTTGGAAGTTGAGCCCGTGGTGTCGTTGAGCAAACTCGAGCCGCCGAAGGCATATTTCACGATACCTGCGTATTTGCCGGTTTCTTCATTGTAGTATGCCGATAGTGCCTTTGCCATGCCCGCCTCGGGACCGAAATAATACGATGCGGCGCCGAGGCGCATTGTAGTCTTTCGCCATTCAAAGATGCGGTCACGCGGCTCGGTGCCGTTCCCTCTCGAGTTGCCCGCATAGAGCACATGCGAAAAGCCCTCCTCAAGCTCGGGCGCCCATTCATACGCCTTCTTGATGCTTGTGATCGAGGTGTATCCCGTTGCGTTCGACTGTCCCGCAATCAGATAGATATCAAGTGTTTTCCCACCGAGCTCATCAGCAGGAGCACCCGTGGTTTCCTCCTCGTTCGAGGTCGTTTCATCGGTTGCTTCTTCTCCCGATGTTTCCTCTGCTCCGGTGGGTTCCGGTGTGTCGGTGGTTTCCAATGGATCAGATGAGGCATCCTCGTTGCATGCGGTCAAAAGGGGCGTGAGCAAGGAAAAAAGCAGAAGGAATGCAAGCGTTCTTTTCATAATTGCGGTTATCATGCGACTACTCATCCTTTCTTATTTTTCAAATAAGGTATAATAATAGGAAAATATCAAGACGAACGATCGATTTTCATATTGTTTCGTTGCGTATGCAAGCGAGAACGAGCCTTTTTTCGCATCAAAAGAGCAGGAGAATGTCAGTGTCTGCCCTTTTGATGTTTTTATAGGGAGGCGCTTCAGTCCTTCGAAGAAATGAAAGAAAGCTCCGCGCAGGATACGTAATATCTGAGGGTGTCCATACCGTCGATGTCGGCATCCATTTCGGGATAGCCGATGATTCGAACAC
>CAJKPX010000125.1 GCA_905201895.1 uncultured Eubacteriales bacterium
GAACGCCCGACGCCTGCGTCGGGCTTCGAACAGCAACGGAACGTTGCGATTTCTCAACGAGAAGTTTTCCCCACAAACAAGAAAACACAATAACCGTCTTCTCCCAACACCCCCCCTCTTGACAAAGAGCGGGAAATATGGTATACTTGGTTTTATTCCAAGGGCTGTAACGGAGGTTTTATGAGCAATCCCATCAAGACGATTTTGCGACGCACGCGTGGGGCGGGGCTTCCGCCGCTTGAGGAGATCGAGCAATTCGGAGCAGACGGCGAGGAGGCTGTTTGTCGCCTGCTGCGCCGCCATTTCGACCGCGTGATCCGCAACGTGGTGGTCCCGCACAAAAAGGGCTATCTGGAAAAGGACCTGATGGTGATTTGCGATGACGTTCCCTTTATCATTGAGATCAAAAATTGGAAGGGCGAGATCGGCTGCCGCGGCGACGTGTTCTACCAGAACAAGGAGAACGGTGTGCACAAGGAGCTCAAGAGCCCGGTTGGCACCACCAACCAATTCATCCGTCGCATGAAGGAATTTTACGATATTTCGCGCCCGATCTGGGGCATTGTGGTCTTTGCCGAGCCCGATTGCAGGCTCGATCTGCCCGAGGAGCTCGACGGCGTTGCCCTGCTTCCGCTCGGGAAGCTGGTCTCCTTTATCCGCGCGCGCGCCAAGGAGGATAACTCGCACGGCTTTCTGGCGTTTGACTCCGACCGCATCCTGCGTTGCACGCGCTTTTACAGCGCCGACAGTGAATTCTGCAAGGGTATCCTTGCCGACAATCACCTGCTCTGCACCGCACAAAACGGCAAACGGGTGCAGCTTGACACCACGCGCCTGCGCTTTATCACGGTGGAAAACCAGCCCCTGCTTTTGCGCGATAAGCTCTACGTCACCTATGCAAACGGCGCACACGGGGTCTTTTACAACCGCGACGCCATCCTCACCGTGGGCTGTCTCGACGGCAGCTGGCGCAAGATCGCGCTCAACCGCGTGCGGCACGTGGTGTTCTGATCCCACCGACGCAGAGCCTGCTTCAGTCTCTTTTTTTACAGACTCTTTTATTTATTATGACCTCCCCGTTTTCACGAGCCGCTCACATGACAGTCTCCGAGCGCCCATCAGCAAAAAACGGGACGGTAATAAAAAATTTCTTGGAGTGAGCCGTGAACAAAATTGCAAAGCACATTGAAAGCTATATCCCCGAAATGGAGCATCTGAATATCAAGGAAGCCCTCCCCGCCCGACTTTGTCGGGAGGATTGCGCCGTTCTGGACGCAAGTTCTCCCGATCGCGTTCTCGCCTACCGCGGCAGAACGGAGATCGGCGGGGAGTCCTTTTCGTCTGCGTTCGGCATCTCGCGCGCCGATATGCGCTTTTTGACCGAGCGGCTCGGGCACTGTGACGCGGTCGTTGTTGGCGGCGCAAGGACACCGATCCTGATCCTGTGCGGTCTGATCGACGCAGCGGGCGTTCTTCTGGCACTCTCTCCGCACGTGGAACGGGACGCATTTCTGCGTGCGCTTGAGGAGGTTGGAGCGGAGGTTGCGCCGGCCCCCTCGCTTCAGCACGTCAATATTTCGGCACACCGCTCGGATGCCGACACCGCCGAGCTGATCTCGGAATGGTCCTTTTATTTTTCACGCATCTTTTCCGCCGATCCCTCGATCGGCTTGTGCACGCGCGGCATGCTGATCGC
The DNA here is from genome assembly GCA_905201895.1 of uncultured Eubacteriales bacterium. Taxonomy (GTDB): domain Bacteria; phylum Bacillota; class Clostridia; order Oscillospirales; family CAG-272; genus UMGS1865. Next base: position 1,697 of record CAJKPX010000125.1, read on the forward strand.
AAATTTCACGGGCTGCCCTGCAATGCTCGGCGAGCTTGCAATTCCAACCCCCGCGCTCTCACCCCGCGCGCTTCAATGCACGTCTGCCTTCCTGCTCTGCACGCTGCTCACTCTGCGGCACTGCGACGGCGAAATCTCCGCTCGCACGGACGGTGACGGGGCAGACGCTCCCACTCTGTGCGTCTCGCTTCAAGCCGATGCGGAGCAGTCGCGCTCCAATCTCTCCGAGCTCGCAGGGGCGCGTTTTCTCTCGCATCACGGCTTTCGTCATCTGCGCGTTTTCCGCACCCCCGACGGCATTTGCCTGGAGACCGAGCTCCCTTCCCATCGCAGCGCCGAGCTCCTGCATAGCGAGGCTTGCCTCCCGTCAACGCCAAAATTCGTCCTTCTTTTTCAGAAAATTACACAAAATCACCTCAATTTATGACATTTTTTGCATTTTTTTGTTGACATTGCCCCCTTTCCGTGGTATAATGGCACCAAGTACAGGGGAAAATGACCTCTGTAAAACAGATTGCTATTATGCAGGAGGATATTCCAATGAACAAGACCGAACTGATCCATGCCGTTGCCGCTTCCACCGGTATCGCAAAAAAAGACGCTGCAGCAGCCGTTGACGCAACCTTCGACGCGATCGCAAAAGCACTTGCTGACGGCGGAAAGGTCCAGCTCGCAGGATTTGGCACCTTTGAAATTCGTGAGCGCGCAGCTCGCGAGGGCATCAATCCCCAAACCAAGGAAAAGGTTACCATCGCCGCTTGCAAAGCTCCCGCTTTCAAGGCAGGCAAGGCACTCAAGGACTCCGTAAACGCGTAAAGGACAGAAATATATTTTATTTATTTGCGGGGAGGGAGGAAACTTTTGCAAAAGTTTCCTCCCTCCCCG
>CAJKPX010000126.1 GCA_905201895.1 uncultured Eubacteriales bacterium
GAAAGTTCTTGAAGGGGTGCAGGGGGAACTTCTTTCAAGAAGTTCCCCCTGCATATATCAAACTACTCCCTCTTCACAACAAAGCCGTCCTTTTGGCTGCAGCCGGCTCTGCCGCCACCGGCGCAGGCGCAGGCGCAAGCACAGGCGCAGGCGCAACCGCCGCCCGAGCGGTAGCGGTGATGATAGCCCGAGGAGGACTGACGCTGTTTTTCGGTGCGGTATTTGGGGTTGACCATACCGTAGAGGTGGACGCGATGTCCGTAGCCCGAGAGGAAGCCCCTGCCGCGGTCATAGGAAACAACGGCGTCGATGAGGTAGACCTCAATGACGGCGATCACGATCACCAGAAGGATCATGAGCATCACGATGGCGATCTTTTCGTCGCGAAGCGAATTCTCCACGTCGGAGTCGTCGAATTCGCGGTATTCCACGGTTTCGGCACCGCGGAAGGCGTCGGCGTTGTAGTGCACGCGCATGGGGACGTAGCCGCCGCAGTCAAGCGAGCCCTGCCAGAGGTGGTAGGAGAAGCGCTCGGTGTCGGCGTTGCTCTCGGTGAGCGAGAGGGCATCCTTCCAGCGGAAGGTGTAGTGCTCGACGGGAATGGAGTTGAACCAACAGGGCACAAGCTCGTAGAAATAGCCGCCGTTCTCGTCCTTGCAGAGCATGTCGGGCTGCACGATCGAGAAGGAGAACTCAAAGGTTTCGCCTGCCGTGTAGGCGCGGTCGAGGTAGACCTCGAGCGAGACGTAGCCGTAGTCCCCCTCGTAGCGACGCACCGAGCGTGCCGCGCCCGTGAGCGAGCCCTCGTCGGGCACGAACGAGCCGTTCGGCATGCCGATTTCCACCCAGGTCAGATCGTCGCCGCCCTTCACCGTCCAAACGAAGCGGTAGGTGATCTCGAGCGCGCCGCTTTGCCGCGGATCGACCGTAATTTCGTATTCGTTGATCACGTCCTCGGGCTGCGGGTTGTGGATCACCGCAAAGACGATCAGGCAGACCTGGATCACCGCCAGCGCGACCAGAATGACCGTGTCGCCGATCGGGAATTTCCGACGGCTGCGGATCTGATCCTCCGAGAAGGGCGCGGCGTTGCGCACCTTTTTCTTTTTTCTCTTTTCATCTGCCATGCTTCACACCTCCCTTTGCCTGCGCGCGGAAGGGGCAGGCGAGCGCTTCGCCGTCACGCATCGAGCGCAAACGGCGGCAGAGCTTGGCGTTCCAGATGCGACCGAAGGGGTCGGTGAGGATATTTCCGAGTCCCGCGCCGTCCGAGAGCCAGCTCTGGCAGGGAACCACCGTTCCGTCGGGCGAGATTGCCATGTTTGAGAGCGCCGCACCGCACATGGGGGTGCGCATGCCGAGCGCCTCGAGCTCTGCGGCGTCGATCAGACCGGGCGAGGTGAAGTCGATCTCCATGCCATGCTCGTCGCAAAACGCTTTGGCGTCGCGGATGATCGCGGCAAGCTCATTGCGGGTAAGATCGTTGTCGTCGTGGTTCTGTGCAGCCGTTCCCGTGCAGATCAAACCGCTTGCGGTCACGAAGCGCACGCCGAGTCGGTGGAGCAGCGCGAGGGTGGAGAGGTAGTCGGCGTTGAGGCGGCAGAGCGGTGTGTTCACGCTCACGTCCAGCCCTGCTCGCAGCGCGTTTTCGATACCGCAGAGGGTCTCGGCGTGATGAGCGGCGCCAACCAGCTCGTTGTGGATCGCGGGGTCTGCCGAATAGAGCGTGACCTGCACGCTGTCGAGCTCGGCATTTCGCAGACGCTCGGCAAGCGCGGGGGTGAGCGCAACGCCGTTGGTGTTGAGTCGGGTGATAAACCATTTTGCGTGCGAAATCAGCTCGCACAGATCGTCGCGCAGGGTGGGCTCGCCTCCCGTGAAGGTGAGCATGGGAACGCCCGCACGCTGCAGACGGTCGATGGCGGTGATCCACTCCTCGGTGGAAAGCTCACGCACGCGCGAGTAGGCCTGTCCCGCGGCATAGCAGAAGCGGCATTTCTGGTTGCATTTCCATTTTCCCTCGGTGTCGGTCATGGCGCTCACCATCAGGTCCATGCGGTGAGGTGCCGACATGCGGTTGCGGTAGGCGCGGATCGAAAGGCGCTCGATCTCGGCGTCGGGGTTGCCTCCGCTCGCCACCTCAAAGAGAACGTCGAGAATTTCGTCCAGGTCCTCGCGGATTTCCTCGGGTGGCGCCTTGGGGTAGACGCGACGCGTGCGTGCCACCACGCGCTCGATCATGGCGTCGGTCTCGTCGCCGTCGATCGGACGGTTGCCGATCGCGTTGACCTCGTCGATGAAATGCGAGAGCAGGATCGCCCACGCATAGCCGATCGGGAGCAGATAGTAGCCGTTGAGAATGACCACGTGGCTCGAATTTCCAAACAGACGCGGCTTCGGCGGTACCAGATGCACGCGCACCACACCGGGACCCTTCGGGTCGAACGTGCAGTGCCGGATCCCCTCGCGCCACGCGCGCCTCTGCGCCAGCTTGTTTCGTATACTCATATTTTTCTCCTTAAAAATGTTGTTTTGCGGGGAAGGGGGAAACTTCTTGAAAGAAGTTTCCCCCTTCC
>CAJKPX010000127.1 GCA_905201895.1 uncultured Eubacteriales bacterium
CCTTTCCCAAAAAAGCAACTTTTTTGTTGGAATGATGCGAAAAAACTTTTGCATATGTTTTTCTTGTTACGTTAATGAAGCCTATCTGAAAGAAATCCCCCTTCCCCGCGCCCCATCCCCAAAGAACTTTCCCGAAGGTGGATCAAAGCGTCAAGGGGGAGTGCATCAAAAAAGATGTTGGATAACCGATCAAGCGATATTTGATTACAATTTCATGGGTCATTCTGAGCGTGCGTTAGCCGCGAAGAATCTTGATATTTTTTCAAGAAAGCTACAAGATTCTTCACACGCTACGCGGTTCAGAATGACCCGTGGGGGCGACAGAGGCAAGGTGTAATCGAATTTTATGCACAAGCGGGCGATTCGTGAATCGACCCTACAAGGGTTCGGGTATATTTTGGGAATGACAGAGGCGAGGTCTTATGGTGGACCGTGGACCTCGCCTTTTTTCTTGTATCTTTTTTTCATCAAAAAACAATTTCTTTGCCTCAAAATAAAAAACACCCCCTTGCCACTTTTCCTTTTCTTTGAAAAGTTTTTGAAGGGGGTGCGGGGGGAACTTTTTGTAAAAAGTTCCCCCTGCAGAAACCTATCAAACTCCTCCCACAAAGCCTGCGATTGCGCGGTTGACGCGATCGCGGAGGGTGATGAGGGTGTCGGGGTGATGCGGCAGGGTCAAAAAGCCGATCGGCTCGCCCATGACCTCGGTGCAGAGCTGCATCACGGCGTCGTAGCCGATGAAGGACTCCAGGAGCTTGAGTGCGCGATAATCGTTGATTGCTTCGCACATTTGACGCTCGCGCAGGGAGGGCATCGGATTGCCGCGGCGGTCGGCGTAGACGAGGTAGGTCACGCCGGGAATATTTTTGTAGAAGCAGGGATCGGTGGCGGGGTCAAAAAGCCCCTGACTCAACCTGCCGTAGGTATAGTTGTAGCCCCAATGCAAAAATCCGCGCGCACGGTAGCGGTAGAGATGCAGACCCAGGACGCGCGTGCGTGAGGGGGCGTTCGTGAGCAGACGGTTGCTCATGCCGGGCTGCTTTTCGCCGCCCGTGTAGTAGAGCATCATTTCGTTGCACCTGCCGTCGAAATCGTCGACAAACGCCATATCCACGATCGGCAGACGCACCAGACCGTTTCGGTAGAATTCATAGCTCGAGAGCGCATCGCCAATGCGACGGTCACCCAGGACGGCGGAGACGGTTGCGATGGCATTGGCATAGTTTTCCTTGTGCTCCTCGGCGGGCTCGTCCGAAATGTGAAAGAGCAGCGCGTTGGAAATTCCCTCCTCCTCGGCAAAGGCGAGGAAGGCGGTGAGATACTCGGTGAGAAAGCGCACGTAGGCAGGGTCGGTGGCAGGGGTCTCCCAGCCGAACAAACGCTCCTGCTTGCCGTTCCGTGCACCGTAGATATTGATTGCCGAGCCCGCGCCCCATTGCGAGAACAGGTGGCAATGCTCAAAGCAGGTGATGCCGTTCTCGAGCGCAAGCCGCACGAAGCGACGCAAAAGTGAAAAATCAAATTCGTAATGCTCGCCGCACACGCGCACCCCAACGAGCTGCACGTTCATCCGCTCGGTTCCAACGGGGGTGTCGAGCGCAGGCGTGAAGGCAGGGGTGAGCAGGGTGTTCATGCCGTGCAGAGTCGCGTTTTTGATGTACCTACCGAGCAGCTCGAAGTAGGCGTCGCTCCAAAGCTCCAGCCCGGACGTGTCGGCAAGACAGTCGCAATAGAGCCAATTGGAGTAGAGCAGATCGCTCTCGGGCAGGACGGCGTTGATCAGCTCGACCGTGAGACTATGCTCGGCGAGCAGCTTGCCGCTCATCAGCGAAAGAATGCGAACCGACACGCGGTGCGTGCCTGCCGCGAGCACCTTGCCCGCCTCGTTGACCGTGACGGACAGGCTCTGCGTTGCGGCGGCGGAGGCATTGAGCAGCACGCGCTCGTCGCGCTCATAAAAGGGCACGTGCACCTCGCCGTCCAGCGACACGATCTCGGGGCAGGCAATTCGCTTTTGCAGAATATCGGGGCAGGGCCCGATCGCATCGGCGCCTGCGTCCTCACATTCGGAGGCGGCGAAGGGGACCGAGAGCACCTTGTAGACCGTGATCGGCAGGGTGTCGGAGGAAACCTGCACCGAGATGGGAACGTCGGGAACGCGCCCGTTGGGTGCCTTTTCGGCAACCGCACGGTAGGCAACGGTGAAGGTGAGCGGCTCGTTTCGCATGCCGCTGATGCGCTCAATCGAGACCTCGGGCATGCTGCCTTGAAAGATGCGATGCTGGGAGGAAAGGATCCAGGAACAGATCGGAGGAATGGGGGATGCCATGGCAGTCTCCTTTTTTTATGAATTGGAACGGTTGTTTCGTCTAAACGGATTTGAACGAGAGATAAAGCAGCCTGTTTGCGGGCTCGTAATATCGCTCCAGCTCGCTCATGCGGCTAAGATCGCCTGCGAGCACCTTCACATAGAGATCGAGCTCCTCCTCGGATTGCTCATACCCGCGCTCGGAGTCGAGAACCGCAAAATCGGCGCGTCGGTCGCCTGCCGTGAGGGT
>CAJKPX010000128.1 GCA_905201895.1 uncultured Eubacteriales bacterium
TGGTGGATAATCACGAAGCCACGTCGGGGGTCGGGCTCGACTCGGATGGGCTCCATCTGACCGCGGCACTCGTTTGCGCGGTCGCCCGGATTGACGTCCACGTGGAGCGACCAGAGGCAGAAGGGGCAATGATTGCGCGAGGTGAAGCCGAGGGGATGCACCTCCCGACCGCAATGCGCGCAGACGAATCCACTATCGTTTTTGGTAAACCGTTTCTGTTCCATTTCATGCCTCCTGCCGCAAGAGAGAGTCGACCGCCCAAGCCTCGGGCTTCCTCTCTCCGTTCTGCTTTAATACTACCACAAATTGCCCGAAAAGTCAAGGACGGAGAGCGAGAAAAGGGATTTTTGCGCGGGCTTTTTCTGCATTCCGCTTCTGCGTGGGCGGATCGGCACGGACGCGCCCATGCCTTGAGAGAGGCAGCACTCCCTGACCGCGATCCTCTTGCATGCAACGTTTTTTGCGAGGGGGGCAGGGGCACAAGTGCCTGACGTCGCGACGCCTATCGGCAGTACCTATATCTTGAGTCAAGAGACGTCCCCTTGACGCCTTGATCCACCTTCGGGAAAGTTCTTGAAAGGGGTGTGGGGAAAACTTTTTGTCGAGAAATCGCAACGTTCCGTTGCTGTTCGAAGCCCGACGCAGGCGTCTGGCGTTCGGTTTTCCCCACAAAAAATCCCCCCACAAAGGACGTGCTGCCTGCAAAAAAGCATTGACATACAGGCGAAAATGTTGTATAATAAAAGGTGCAAATAAACTCTTTTGGGAGGATTGGAATGGAACAGACAAAATTGCAGCAGCTTCAAGACGTTGCGCGCCGCGTTCGCTTGGGTGTAATCGAGGGCACGCACGCCGCAAAGTCGGGTCACCCGGGCGGCTCGCTTTCGGTTGCAGACGTGATGACCTATCTCTTTTTCGAGGAGATGAATATTGATCCCGCAAACCCCACAATGGAGAACCGCGACCGCTTTGTGCTCTCCAAGGGTCACTGCGCTCCCGCGCTCTACGCAGCCCTCGCAAACCGCGGCTTTTTCCCGGTTGAGGAGCTCACCACCCTGCGCAAGATCGGCACGCGCCTGCAGGGTCACCCCGACATGACCCTCACCCCCGGTGTGGATATGTCCACGGGCTCGCTGGGTCTCGGCATCAGCTCGGCGGCAGGCATGGCGCTCGCCGCAAAGATCGACGGCAAAGACTATCGTGTTTACACCGCTGTTGGCGACGGTGAGAGCGAGGAGGGTCAGGTTTGGGAGGCATGCATGTTTGCCGCTCACTACAAGCTCGACAACCTCTGCGTAATCATCGACTGGAACGGTCTGCAGATCGACGGCCCCGTTGCAGAGGTTCTCAATCCCACTCCCCACGATAAAAAGCTCGAGGCATTCGGCTTCCACGTGATCAGCATCGACGGTCACGATTTCGAGCAGATCGAGGCAGCCTTCAAGGAGGCTCGCACCGTGAAGGGCAAGCCCACCGCGATTATCGCAAAGACCGTGAAGGGCAAGGGCGTTTCGTTCATGGAAAACAAGGTCAACTGGCACGGCTCGGCTCCCAACGATGAGCAGTACGCCGCCGCCGTTGCAGAGCTGAATGCGTAAGGAGGGACACAGCAATGGCAGATAAGATCGCAACCCGTGAAAGCTACGGCGACGCGCTCGTTGAGCTCGCCGACAAATATGATTTCGTGGTTCTGGACGCCGACCTCGCAGAGGCAACCAAAACCGTAAAGTTCAAAAAGGCACATCCCGAAAGATTTTTCGATTGCGGCATCGCCGAGGGCAACATGATCAGCGTTGCAGCAGGTATCGCAACCACGGGCAAGCCCGTTTTCGCATCGAGCTTTGCAATGTTCGCCGCAGGCAGAGCATTTGAGCAGGTGCGTAACTCGGTTGGCTACCCCCACCTCAACGTCAAGATCGGCGCAACCCACGCAGGCATCACGGTGGGTGAGGACGGCGCAACCCACCAGTGCAACGAGGACCTCGCGCTCATGCGCACCATCCCCGGCATGACCGTGGTCAACCCCTCCGACGCCGTTGAGGCAAAGGCTGCCGTTGAGGCGGCTCTCACCACCAACGGCCCCTTCTACCTCCGCTTCGGCAGATTTGCAGTTCCCGTGATCAACGATCGCCCCGACTACAAGTTCGAGCTCGGACGTGGCGTTGAGCTGGCAGACGGCTCCGACGTGACCATCATCGCAACCGGTCTGATGGTTTCCATGGCGCTTGAGGCACGTGAGCTGCTCGCTGCCGAGGGCATCAAGGCGCGCGTGGTGAACATCCACACCATCAAGCCCATCGACCGCGACATCATCGCAAAGGCTGTTGCCGATACGGGCGCAATCGTTACCGCTGAGGAGCACAACATCATCGGCGGCCTCGGCGCGGCAGTTGCTGAAGTCGTTTGCGAAACCGCTCCCGCTCCCGTCGTTCGCGTCGGTATGAACGATACCTACGGCCATTCGGGTACCGTACCCGCCCTCCTCGAGGCATACGGTCTTACCCCCGCCAACATCGTCACCGCCG
>CAJKPX010000129.1 GCA_905201895.1 uncultured Eubacteriales bacterium
CAAACAAGAAAACACAATCATTTTACGCTAACGGAGCTTTTGCTCAAGAAGTTCCCCACGAAAAAAACGCATCCCCACAAAAAAGAAAGGAGACACGCCAATGGGAAAAATCAACGTTTTGCCGTTTGCGGTGGCGAACTTAATAGCGGCGGGTGAGGTAGTCGACAGACCTGCCTCGGTCATCAAGGAATTGATGGAGAACGCCATTGATGCGGGGGCGACACGCATCACGGTTGAGATACAGAACGGCGGCGTGACCTTTATGCGCGTGAGCGACAACGGATGCGGCATGGAGCCCGACGACATTCCCACTGCGATCCGACGCCACGCAACGAGCAAAATCCGATCCGCCGAGGACCTCGACGGTATTCTCACGCTCGGCTTCCGAGGTGAGGCGCTTGCCGCAATCGCGTCGGTTTCGGATATGCGCATCATTTCCAAAACGGCGGAGGCAGCGCTCGGAACGGTGCTCGAAGCACACGGCGGTGAGATTTTGGGGCTTTATGAGCAGGGCTGCTCAACCGGCACGTCGGTGATTGTAGAGAACCTCTTTGCCAACGTCCCCGCACGCCGAAAATTCCTCAAAAAGGACGTCACCGAGTCGATGGCTGTCACGGCAAACGTTGAAAAGGTGGCGCTCTCACACCCCGAGATCGCGTTCCGCCTGATCGTGGACGGCAACACCAAGCTCGAGACCGCAGGCGATGGAAACCTGCAAAATACCGTTTACGCCGTGTTTGGCAAGGAGTTCGCATCGCGCCTGATCGAGGTCAGGAGCGACAACGACGGCATCGTTGTGGAGGGATTTATCGGTCGGAGCGATAACTTCAAGGCGAACCGAAATTATCAGAATTTCTTTATCAATGGGCGCTACGTCAAGAGCAAGACCGCAATGGCGGCGCTTGAGCAGGCGTATACGTCCTATATGCCCCCCGAAAAATTCCCCGCGTGCGTGCTTTTCATCGGCATCAACCCTGCGCGCGTGGACGTCAACGTCCATCCCGCCAAGCTCGAGGTTAAATTTTCCAACGAGAAGCCGGTGTTCGAGGCGATCTACTACACCGTTCGCACCGCGCTTGAGAGCAACGCCACGCGTCCTTCGATGCAGCTTGACATCGGTACACGCGGCAAACGCTCGCCCTTTGCGGGACGCGTTTCGGATTCTGCTGTCCCCGTGCGGGACGGCAAAGCCGAGTCGCTCCGCAGCCGACAGCTTTCCTACGATCTCTCGGGCAGAACACAGCCCCAGCCGCAGGAGCGCATGAGTGCCGCCGAATACCGTAACCTCTACACCGACCCGAAGGCGGCGCAGAAGGAGACCGGCGCACCGATCATGCCGCGCGAGGATGACCGCACGTTGATCCGCACCGAGCATAATCTCCCGATTGTCACCGAGCGAGAAAAGTCCACCGCAGTGCCGTCCGCAGCACACAAGGCTGACGAGACTGCACCCGCGCCGCAAACCAAGCCCGCAAGGGAAGGGGCGTTTCCTCCCATGCCGAGCGAGGAGGTTGCACCGATTGCCCGGATTCGCATGCACTCCGAACAGACCGTTCCGCGATTCCTTGATTACCATAAGCATCTCCCACACTATACAGATGAAAACACCACAAAAAGCCTCGACGGAAGAGGGGCTGCGTGAAATAACGACGCTTCTCCATCACGGTTCTGTGTCTCCACGTTCCATTCGAATTGGGGTTGGGGAGAGGTGAGTGATCGTTCCGTCGTCTTTCGCCTTTCCTTGACCCCAATTTGAAGAGTGGAGACTTTAGGGGCTATACGCCCTGCCCTCTGCTAGTGCTCGCAGTAAGTGAAGTGATTCTGGTTTCCTGTTGATTTGCTCTTAGTGTTACAGATGGGGAAGGCTTCCTACTCCCTTTTTGTGTCAAACAGAGCGCACACACTGTGTTTGCTTCATCTCTCTTGTGTGATTGTTCACACACGATCGAAGTGGCCCGCACACTCACCCCTTTTAGCTAGTTGCGCTTTTGTTGTGTCTTTCCTTTTGATCGTTGTTTGTTCCAAAAGCAGCATGAATAGATGCCGTTTTGGATGGTAGTGGACGATTCCAAGTATTGGAGCGCTGGTGCCACTCGATGACGCGATCGGTTCCGACTCTCCATTTCGCGTGTGCAATGAACACGAGTGAATAGATCACATGTCATAACTAGCTAAAACCTTGCACAACTCGTTGTAGTCGATGAAGTCCTTGTCCTTCAGATTCATCATCCTTATGAAATTGTCAAACTCCTTCTCGGTCAAGGGCTCGCCCACTTTGGAAAGGACGCTTCGGAGGAGATCGACTTTGATTTTCCCATCGTTGTACTTGTCAAACACCTTGAAGGCCTTCCGAATATCCATCTCGGTCACTACGGATGATCCTGCTTCATTAGCACCCACCAATGCAATCGAGTCCGGAAATCAGTTGGATGTAATCGTCAAACGT
>CAJKPX010000130.1 GCA_905201895.1 uncultured Eubacteriales bacterium
AGAGGCGCTTTTTGCAAAAAGCGCCTCTCCCTCCCCCTGCTGCAAATTAAAAAATTTATTGATTTTTTTTAATATTTATGGTATACTAACGTCAGCGACCCGAAAATTTTACGTTGAAAGGATCAATCAGGCTATGAAACTCAACTACAAACGCGTTGTGCTGGTTGGAATGGCGTTCTTTCTCATTTCCGCCTTCTGGCAGGCATACGACGCAATCATTCCGCTCATTCTCACCAACCATTTCGGACTTCCGCAAACCGCATCGGGGGCGATCATGTCGATCGACAACGTGCTTGCGGTCTTTCTCCTTCCGATCTTCGGTGCACTCTCCGACAAGGTGCGCACCCGATTTGGAAAGCGCACGCCCTTCATTTTCGTTGGTACGATCATTGCCGTGGTCGCGTTTATCTGCCTGACCCTGATCGACAACTATCAGCTCGCGCGTGTGATCGCCGCAGGCATTCCCGGCATGGAGGGCAATATCGTAACCACCCCCGAGATCGCCGAGACGCAGGCAGAGCTGGTCCGCAAGCTCACGCTTGAGCTCACGCTCGCAAATCCCATGCCCCTCATCGGCTTTATCGCAACCCTGCTCGTGGTGCTCGTGGCAATGGCAACCTTCCGCTCGCCCGCCGTGGCGCTCATGCCCGACGTCACCGTCAAGCCTCTGCGCTCCAAGGCAAACGCCATCATCAACCTCACGGGCACGGCAGGCGGCATCCTTGTGCTGGTGCTCGGCATCGTGTTTGCCACCTCGAAAAATCACTACATGCAGTACACGGGTTATATCGTTGCGGTTTCGGCGATCATGCTCACGGGCTTTGTGATCTTCCTGCTCTCGGTTAAGGAGAACAAATGGGCGGCAGAGATGGAGGCTGACACGCGCCGTCTCGGTCTTGAGGACACCCCTGCCGACAACGCCGACCCGACTGCAAAGAAGTCGCTTTCCAAGCCCGAGCTTCGCTCGCTTCTGCTCATTCTCGCCTCGGTTGCGCTCTGGTATATCGGCTACAACTCGATCACGAGCAAATATTCGGTCTACGCCACCAACGTCCTGCATTTCGACTTCAACCTCACCCTGATCATTGCGCAGGCAGCCGCGATTGTTTCCTATATCCCCGTTGGCATCATTGCCTCGCGCTTTGGCAGACGCAAGACCATTCTCGCAGGCGTCACCATTCTCGCAACGGCGTTTTTCATCGGCAATTTCATCACCTCCGAAACGCCCGAATTCGTGATGTTCCCCGTCTTTATCCTCGCGGGCATCGGCTGGGCGACCATCAACGTCAACTCCTTCCCCATGGTGGTGGAGCTGACCAAATCGGGTGACGTTGGCAAATATACGGGCTACTACTACACCGCTTCGATGTCGGCACAGATCGTGGCGCCCATTCTGTCGGGTCTGCTCTATGACCTGATCGACATGCGCTACGTGTTCTTCGCGTTCGGCACGGTGTTCGTGGCGCTCTCGTTTGTCACGATGTTCTTCGTCAAGCACGGCGACGCCAAGCCCATTGAGAAAAAGAGCGTGCTTGAAGCGCTCGACGTTGACGACTGATGGGCGCGCCGCAGATCATCGGGCTCTCGCTGCTCGGGTTCGTCCTGCTTCTGATCTTTCTCTATCTGTTTTTCCTGCTTCGACCGCGCACGAAAAGACCGCAAGACCCCGCGCTGCTCTGCGATTACGCGCACAGGGGTCTGCATGGGAACGGCATTCCCGAAAACTCACTTGCCGCGTTTGAGCGTGCCTGCGAGGCGGGGGTTGGGATCGAGCTTGACGTGCAGCTCTCGCGCGACGGCATTGTGATGGTTTTTCACGACTACACCCTCGTGCGCATGACGGGCAGGGAGGAAAAGCTCTGCAACCTCGATGCCGCCGAGCTGCGCACCCTCACGCTTGCCGACTCGACTGAAACCGTCCCCACCCTCGAGGAGGTGCTCGCGCTGGTAAACGGACGCGTGCCGATCCTGGTGGAGCTCAAGGGCGAGAGCACCGACGCCTCGCTTTGCTCGCGTGTTGCCGCAATTCTCAAGGACTACCGCGGTGCCTACTGCCTGGAGTCCTTCAATCCGCTCCTGATCGGTAGCATGAAAAAATACCTGCCGCAAGCCTTTCGCGGTCTGCTCTACACAAACGTCTGCCGCGAAAAAAAGAGCCGCTCGCTGCTCAATATCGCGCTGACCTGCATGGCGCTCAATTTCCTTGCCAAGCCCAATTTCATCGCCTACAATCAGCAGGATCGCAACGCGCTTCCCGTTCGACTCGCCACCAAGCTCTTTCGCGCACCGCGCTTCGTCTGGACCGTCCGCTCGGGGGACCAACTCGACGCCGCCCGTGCCCACGGCGAATGCCCCATCTTCGAGGGGATTGAGAGGGGATAGTATGTTTTTTCGCGGGGAGGGAGAGAACTTTTTGCAAAAAGTTCTCTCCCTCCCCGCACCCC
>CAJKPX010000131.1 GCA_905201895.1 uncultured Eubacteriales bacterium
TGGCGAAAAAGGGCTCTCTTAAAACCGAGTTCAACCTCTTCTGCCTCGGCTACCCATAAACATGACAAAAAAGACGTTTTACCAAGGGCACTGTCACACGTTTTCCGTATAACTATTCAAACGGCAAAAAATGTATATCACGCCAACCTGTGCGTCCTTTTTCGACCTTTTTCGATCTCATTATACCATATTCGAGCCGCATTTTCCAGCGGTAATATCTGCCAATGCCGTCAAGTCCTCTGCTCTATGCACGCAGACGAGGGGCGGTGGCAACGCAATCCTAATAAAATATGCGACATTCTTGCATCTTTTTTCGCCCTTTTCGCACCAAAAACGCCACGCGGCGGGAAATGCGCCCCTTTTATTGCCATTTTTGCCAAAAGTCGACGGCATCCGTTTGCATTTGAGTAGGGTTCTCCATGCTATAATTGCCTTGCGATGCCCGATCGCGGCGCCCTTGTCGGTGTTTTCGGTCGGTCGGGCAAAAATTGAGGAAAGGACGTTTCCGAGCGATCGGAAACAAACCACACGTCATGTCAAATCAAACAAACCGTCGGAAAATCGCACGCATCGTGCTTCGGGAGGAGACCCGACAGAGCCTGGGCTATCCGCTTTGCTACCGCCTCTCGCTTTGCGGGAGCGAGGAGCATCCACGCTTTCTGATCTCGGTTGCCTCCGCCACCGAGCAGGGTGAGATCGCAGCAGGTGCAGACCTGCTCCGCGCGCTCGACTACTTCCACCGCATCGTGCGCGGCTGCGTGACCCCCTGCACGCTCTCCGAGATCGGCGAGGACCTTGCATATTCCGAGATTTTTTGAAAAAGAACTTTACAAGTCGGGCAGATTATGGTATAATGATGCCATGTCTCGGGGAATCCCGAAAAACGCGCAAAAGGAAGTGAAATGCCATGAAATGTCCGGGCTGCGGATATCCTGAAAGCAAGGTCATCGACTCCCGTCCCGTTCCCGAAGGGAACAGCATTCGCCGTCGCCGCGAGTGCCTTTCCTGCCAGAAGCGCTTTACCACCTTTGAAATGATTGAAACGGTGCAGATCGTTGTGGTGAAAAAGAACGGCGGCAAGGAAATGTTCGACAAGCAAAAGCTGCTCTCGGGTGTGCTCAAGGCAACCGAAAAGCGTCCCGTTGATGCAGTGAAGCTGGTGGACGAGATCGAAGCCGAGCTGCAAAACACTCTGCGCCAGGAGGTGAGCTCCACCGAGATCGGCGAGATGGTGATGTCCAAGCTCAAGGACCGCGACGAGGTCGCCTACGTGCGATTTGCATCGGTCTACCGCGAATTTAAGGATATCGACACCTTCCTTGCAGCGCTCAACAGCCTCAAGGGCAACGGCTCCACCGGTAAAAAATAAGCCTTGGGCGAGCGGGCTTATTCCTGTTTTTCGTTCAATATTTTAACTCATGAGAGGTGATATCATGATCAAAACCGAAATCACGCGCATCGGCGACCCGCAGATCCTCTTTTTCGAGGGAAAATACTACTGCTACGCTACGAATTGCGACCACTTTTCCAACGGCTTTGACGTCTACGTCAGCGATGATCTGCAAACCTGGAGCGAGCCGATCTTCTGCTTTGACGCCATCGCCTCCTGGGGAAAATCACATTTCTGGGCACCTGAGGTGGTCTACCACAATGGGCGCTTCGTGATGCACTACACGGCAAAAAGCCGCGCGCTCGACTCGCTGCGCCTCGGCGTTGCGGTCTCGGACTCGCCCACGGGTCCCTTCCGCGACGTGTTTGACCGCCCCATGTTCGATCTCGGCTACGCCACCATCGACGGCTCGGTGTTGCGCTGCGACGAGGGCAATTTCTTCTATTATTCGCGCGATTGCAGCGAGAATATCGTAAACGGCGTCAAAACCAGCCAGCTCTACTGCGTGCGCATGAACGATGACCTGACCGAGGTGGTGGGAGAGCACGTGCTCGTGAGTGAGCCGACCGAGCCCTTCGAGCGTCTCTCGCTCTCAATGCCCGTGCCACATCTTTGGAACGAGGGGCCGACCGTGATTCGTCTCGGCGACCGCTACGTGATGAATTATTCCGCCAATTATTACGCCTCCAACGATTACGCCATCTGCGTCTCCACCTCCGATAGCCCGATGGGACCATGGCACAAATCGCGCAACAATCCCGTTCTCTCGCGCCGCGCGGACCTCTTTGGTGCGGGTCATAACGCATTTTTCACCGACGCTGACGGCAACCTTTGCACCGCGTTCCACGTGCAAACCAACCCCGACCACCCGAGCGGCGATCGCCGCACCGTGATCGGCCGCGTCACCTTCTCCGAGCAAAACGGAGATCTTTTGCAGGTGATTGAATAGGAAATAACGTTTTGTGGGGAAAACTTCTCGAGAGAAGTTTTCCCCACACCCCTTTCAAGAGCTT
>CAJKPX010000132.1 GCA_905201895.1 uncultured Eubacteriales bacterium
TACCCGCGGAATGAAATGATGTGGGTATGGCGGAATTTTTACGCACATACCCGCGGAATGAATGACGTGGGCATGGTGGAATTTTTACGCACATACCCGCGGAATGAAATGATGTGGGTATGGCGGAATTTTTACGCACATACCCGCGGAATGAATGACGTGGGCATGGTGGAATTTTTACGCACATACCCGCGGAATGAAATGATGTGGGTATGGCGGAATTTTTACGCACATACCCGCGTTTTTTTCGCACATAACTGCGAACGAGGATATTATACTATAAAAGCAAAAAAAAGTCAAGTGTGAAAGCAAAAAGAATGGGAAAAGATATTGGAAAGTGCCTTTTGGGTACTTAAAAAATTATTTTATATTTTTTTGAAAAAAGGCTTGACAAAAGAAGGGACATGTGATATAATATTCAAGCGTTGGTAATTTTGGCGGGATAGCTCAGTTGGCTAGAGCAACCGGTTCATACCCGGTAGGTCATGGGTTCAAGTCCAATTCCCGCTACCAGGCCCGTTGGTCAAGCGGTTAAGACACCGCCCTTTCACGGCGGTAACAGCAGTTCGATTCTGCTACGGGTCACCAACAAGCACAAAAGCACCGCGCAAGCGGTGCTTTTGTGTTTGTTGATGACTCTACCGGGCGAGCTGTGCAAATTTTGCTTGCAAAATTTAGCCATAGTATGCGCCCCTGATCGCTTGACTAACGATAACGCAACACCCAAGCATGCTTCAGTTCTGATTCTGCTACGGGTCACCAACAAAAAACAGAGAGGATCGCTTTCGCGATCCTCTCTGTTTTTTCGTACATGTTTCGGGTTCAGCGCCTTCCGGCCGCCGTGTTCAGCGCCTGCATAAGCGCGGTGCATTGCTCCCCTGTCAATTCAAAGGTTGTTGCGTAGGAGTTTTCTCCCTTTTGAAGCTTCAGCATTACAAAACCGAAATCGGGGATCATCACAGGTGCGCCGCCCACAAAGAAACCGAAGCTACCGTCCTCGGTGTCCCAGCGGATATATTTACTCTGGTCGCTGGAATAGATGACAGTGGCCGTAACAGGCCGGGTCAAATTGACGTTGCTTGCCTTGATCGTGTCAAAGATCGCTGCAATTTGCTCGGCGTTGGTAATGCTTTTATCCTGCGGAGATTGAGAAGAAAGCGTTGACCAGTCGGTGACGGTCACCTTTTCGGGCATTGCGATTTTCCCCGCAAGCAGGGCGTCCCAAAATGTCTTGACCTCTGCCGACCACTCGACCTCGGAATTGTTCTCCCCGAACAGCATTTCCATGATCCCGTCGATATACCGCTGTTGGATCAGCTCCTTTTCATCAGAAGGACGGATCGGATAGATGAAATAGGGCGCGATATAGCTCGAATGCATCGCTTGCCACGGAACAATGGTGACGTCATCCCGACTGATCTCGTAGGTGGCGAGAATCTCGCGCATCTCCGCAGGTCGAACGCTCCCAAGCTTTACGAGCTCTATGGACTCCTCTACGGAATCAACCGTTTCGTCCTCGGAATGAGGCGCCAGGCTGAAATTGTAGTTCGTGGGGGCAAATTGACAAACGTAAACGTTAAGTCCCTTGGCGGCGTCCAGCCCAAAGAAATGCGGATATTTCTCCAAAAGCTCCCTTTGCACCTCGTTCAGGCGTGCGGGGTCGGTCTCGCCGTATCGAGGACCGTCGGCAGAAGGTGGCGTGTCACCGTCATCCTGCCGCTCGTTCTTCGGGTTTGTCAAAAAGCAGACCGCAACCGCAATGCAGATGACCAGCGCCGCTACGATGATCCAAAAGGCGGGCTTTTTGTAATGCAGTACCGATTTGACACGCGTTTTAACTCCCACCTCTCCGAAGGCAAGCGGGCATGCCGTGATCGTGTGTCGCTTGACACTGCACCCGAGAAGCGCCTGCGAATAGTCGGCGCGGGCATCCCGCCCCAGCGAACGAATCACCTTTTCGTCACACGCGAGCTCAATATCGCGGCAGAGCAGAACGTAGCCGAGCCACATCAGCGGATTGAACCAGTGAAGCGCAAGCAGAAGAAAGCCCAGCGGCTTCCAGAGATAGTCACGTCGACGAACGTGTGCCTGCTCGTGTGCCAGGACGTGCTCGGTATCGCGCTCGGAGAGCCCGAGCGGCAGATAGATGCGCGGCTTGATCAAGCCAAGCACAAAGGGCGACGCAATCGACTCGCTTCGGTAGATATTCTCGCGCAGGCGCACGGCGTCTGCAACGCGGCGCGACAGGCGAAGGTAGCTGACCGCCATATAAGCAAGGAGTGCCAGCACGCCGACAAGCCAGATCAGCGCAAGCATTGGAATCCAAAGCTGCAAGGGATTTGCACTCGTGGCGGGGTCGGGAGCAAACG
>CAJKPX010000133.1 GCA_905201895.1 uncultured Eubacteriales bacterium
GGAGGTTGCACCGATGGCGGCGGCTGCCACAGAAAACAACGAGCTGCGTGAGGTCAAGCCATCGGTACCCGTTGCTCCTGCTGCATCCGATGCACCGCGCACACCCGAAACGGTGACGCCCATCGAGACTGCAAGCACGGCAAACGAAACCGCACAGCCTCTGACAGATGCACCTGCCATTCCCGATTACCGCATCGTTGGAGAGGTGTTCCACTCCTATCTGATCGTGGAGACGGGCGAGAAGATGCTCCTGATCGACAAGCACGCCGCGCATGAGCGTATCCTGTTTGAGCAGCTCAAGGCGGGTCTTGCGGAGGTGGAGGTCGTTTCGCAAATGCTCATGATCCCCGTGGAGATCATGATGACGAGCGGCGAGGTGGAAGCGCTCCGGGAATACAATGCCGAGCTTGAGAAGATCGGCTTTGCCCTGCGCTATGCACGCAACACCGTATCGGTGGACGCTATCCCCGAGAGCGTGGACGTGGGCGACGTTTCGGATATGCTCCAAACGATGGCGGGGCGCGTGCTCAATTCCACGGGAAGCGTCAAGCTCACGCGGGACATCATCTTTGAGAAGGCGCTCTACCAAGCGGCATGCAAGGCGGCGATCAAGGCGGGACGGATCTATTCCGACGAGCATATCAAATGGATCGTGGACCGACTCATGACCATTCCCAATATCACCTTCTGTCCCCATGGCAGACCGGTTGCCCTCGAGCTCTCGCACAACACGCTCGATCGCCAATTCGACCGCACGGGATTTTAAGAGGACGCGAAGGACGTGAAGGACGCGAAGGACGCGAAGGACGCGAAGGACGCGAAGGACGCGCCAAGGGAAACTTTTGAAAAAGTTTCCCTTGGAACCCTTCAAAACTTTTACACCGAATGAAAAAGAAATCAATACGCTTTCGTAACAGCGCACCGGCATCCCTTAACAATGAAAGCTCCTTTTTGCAAAGGTTCTTGAAGGGATGGGGGTGCGGGGGAAGGGAAGCTTCTTCCTTAAAGAAGCTTCCCTTCCCCCGCATGCCACACAAAAAAGAAAACAAAAACAGGAGCAAACTGTATTTTTGCTGCCGAGAAAGGACTTTGAAACATGTCAAAGCAATTTGAACTCCTCCGACAGGAGGGAAGGGCACGCCGCGGCGTGCTGCACACCGTGCACGGAGATATTCAGACTCCCGTGTTCATGAACGTTGGCACCTGCGCTGCCATCAAGGGCGGCGTCAACACAATGGAGCTGCGCGAGATTGACTGTCAGGTCGAGCTCTCCAACACCTATCACCTGCACCTGCGTCCGGGTGACAATCTCATCTATGACATGGGCGGACTCCACAAGTTTATGAATTGGGATCGCCCGATCCTGACCGATAGCGGCGGATTTCAGGTTTTTTCGCTCTCGCAGCTGCGCAAGATCACCGAGGAGGGTGTGCGGTTCGCGTCGCATATCGACGGCAAGCGCATCTTCATGGGACCCGAGGAGAGCATGCAGATTCAGTCGCACCTCGCCTCCACCATCGCCATGGCGTTTGACGAGTGCGTGGAAAACCCCGCAACGCATAAATACTGCAAGGATAGCATGGAGCGCACCTATCGTTGGCTGCTGCGCTGCCGCGCCGAGATGGACCGACTCAACGCAATGCCCGAGACCATCAACCGCCAACAGATGCTGTTCGGCATCAACCAAGGCGGCACGTACGAGGACCTGCGCGTGGCACACATGCAGATGATCCGCGAGGTGCCCTGCGAGGGCTATGCCATCGGCGGTCTTGCCGTGGGCGAGCCGACCGAGGAGATGTACCGCATCATCGACGCGGTTGAACCCCACATGCCCACCGATAAGCCTCGTTATCTGATGGGCGTTGGCACCCCCTGCAACATTCTTGAGGCGGTGCACCTAGGTGTGGACTTCTTCGACTGCGTCATGCCCAGCCGCAACGCGCGCCACGGCAACCTTTTCACGTGGCACGGCAAGATCAACCTGCTCAACGAGAAATATGCGCGCGACCCGCGTCCCTTCGACGAGGGCTGCGGATGCCCCGCCTGCCGCAATTACAGCCGCTCCTACGTTCGCCACCTGCTCAAGGCAAAGGAGGCGGTCGGCATGCATCTGGCGGTCGTGCACAACCTTTATTTCTACAACAACCTCACCCGCAAAATCCGCGAGGCGCTCGACGGCGGCTATTTTGAGTCCTTCTATCAAAAATACCGCAACATCCTGGGCGAGCGCGCAGAGGATTGACCGAAACAAAAATACCGCCGCACGATAACCGTGCGGCGGTATTTTTGTTAT
>CAJKPX010000134.1 GCA_905201895.1 uncultured Eubacteriales bacterium
GTGCGGGGGAGAAACTTTTTGTAAAAAGTTTCTCCCCCGCAAAAACATTCAATCCTATTATCCCAAAAACTTTTTGGCAAGCAGGTTGATGTAGAAGCCGCCGAGGACAGAGCGCGCCTGGAATTCGGCTTGCTTTGCGTCGGAGGTATAATACCAGTCGGTGATCGGCACGCGGTCATCGCTCTCGCAGATCATGCGAGCGATCGCCTCGTAGACCTTTTTGGTATACTTCTCGTTATCGGTCATCACGGTGGTCCATGCCATCCAGTCGAGCTTGGTGTAATCCGAGCGGCTGTCAAGCGGCACGCCATAGCGGTTCATCTGCTTTTGGTAGACCTCGATCTCCTCGCGGCTCACAGCCTCGTCGAACAGACCCAGACCGAGCAGGCGATCCCAGATGATGTTATATTTCATGCTCCAGGTATCGTCGCGATCGAAGGTGAGGCGCCAGCCCTTGCCGTCCTGCTTCTTGGCATCCTTGACCCAACGGGCAGCCATGTCGCGTGCGACCTCGGCATACTTGGGCGCGTCAAAGAGCTGCGCGTAGGCACCGAGTGCAACGATCGCCTTCAGGCTCAGGTTGCAGTTGTGCGCGAGATGACCCGCAAAGTCATCGGTGCAGAGCTGATTTTCGGGGTTGTAGCCGTATTCCACCAGATAGTCTGCCCATTTTTCGAGCAGATCGGCATTTTCGTCGATGAGCGAGCGGTCGCCGTCAGCGCGGTATGCTGCCGCAACCGTCAGAATTGCGTTTCCGCATTCCTCAACAGGCATCTGCTTCTCGAAAAGCAGCTCGCCGTTCTTGAGTCCGTAGACCTGACCCGTGCAGAAGGGATAGCGGCCGCAATCGTGAGGCGCGAAATCGAATTTCCATGCGTCCATGCGCGCAAACGCAAAGAGCGGACGCATCATTGCGCGAACCATCTCGGGATTGTAGAGCAGGAAAAGCGGGATCGAGGGATAGGTGACGTCGAGCGTTGCCAGACAGCCGTTGGAGAAATTCTCCTTGGAAAGGAACTGCAGCTTGCCGTCCACGTCAACGAGCTTGTGTGCCGAGATTGCCTGGCGGTATGCCAGCGCACCGATCTTGGCGTATTCGGGCGTAATCTCCTCCATTTCAGCGTTGAGCTTGGCGTCGAATGCGGCACACTCGGCACGCAGGGCGTCTGCCTCTGCGACTGCAACCTTGAGCATGCTCTCGAAATCGCCGTAAACGCTCTTGTAGTAGGCGTCAACGGGACGGTCACCGTAATACAGGATCGAGTGAATGTCATCATAAGCAAACACGATCATATCCGAGAGCTTCTTGGAACGCGTTGCCAGCAGGGCGCCTCTCTTAGCGGGAATGGGGTTTGTAACGTCGATCACCAGATGACGGTCGAACACGTGCTTCTTGAAGAACTGCAGGCGTCCCTTGCGCGGCAGAACGGTTGCGTTCTCATGGATCAGGTGCAGATAGCCCCACTCAATGCGCACGTCGTCACCCGAACGGCAAAGAACGTTTTGCACCTCGGGACCGATGCTTGCGCGACCGGGCTCTGCCTTTGCAACGTAATTCTGTCCAACCACGTCACCCGTCAGCTCGGCAGTTGCGTCAACGTAGACCTCAAATTCGTGTCCCTCCTCCTTCGGCGTGATCTCATAAAAGAGATAGGAAACAGGACGCGAAAAGACCTCGGGACGGTCAAGCAGCAGAGGCGTGAGGAAGGTGACCTTGAGATCGCACGCCTTGTGCGTGAAGGTGTAAACGGTTGTGGTGGGATTGACGGTGACAGAGGTTTGGCGAAGCGCCTTTCCGTCCGGCACGTAGCTTGCATCGGGGCTGGCAAGACCCATAAAGCGATAGGGCTTTCCATCCACGAGCAGAACACCGCACATGGATTGACGGCGACCCGTCCAATGGCGCACCTGATCCTCATTGAGTTTATCTGCAAAGCTCCAAACGCTGAAATAGGGATCACACGCAATCAGCGGGATCGCAGTGGGACGAAAATTCTTGCTCATATCATTTTTCCTTTCTGTTTCGCGGCACAAACGCCAACGGAGTTTCTTGCCCTTTATTATATCAGTTTCGCGGATAAAAAGCAACAGTTTTTTGAGAATTCTATCCAATCAGATGAAAATATCTGCAAGTCAATCAAAACCACCGGTTCAACCGGTGGTTTGCACAGCCCCTATAAGGGGCTATTACCGGCTTAACCCCTAAAAGGGGCACTGAATTATA
>CAJKPX010000135.1 GCA_905201895.1 uncultured Eubacteriales bacterium
CCGCCGCCGCTATGTGCTGGTTCCTGCCCGACCTGATCCAAATGGCAGATAACCTCATTTCCTTCTTCTCTCCCTCGTAAAAACAGTAGGGAGTGTTTGCTGGGAGTGTTTGCAGGGGGAGGGGAGAGGTGGCTTTTTTCAAAAAGCACCTCTCCCTCCCCCTGCATATCCTCCCCTCCGCCAAAAAATCCCCCATGCAAGTTGACAAAGCGCGAGAAATGATGTATAATAAAAAGTTAGAAGTATCTTGCACAAACAGGAGGAGGAAAACATGCTCTCATCGGCTTACAGCGCAGGTCTTTGCGGCATCGACGGCTTTCCCGTGACGGTGGAATGTAATCAGAAAAACAACCTCAAGGGCTTTGAGTTGGTGGGGCTCCCCGACCTTGCCGTGAAGGAGGCAAAGGAGCGCGTGCGCACTGCCTGCTCCAACAGCGGCTACCCCTTTCCCTATTCGCATCTGACCGTTAATCTCGCGCCCGCCGACCGCAAAAAGGAGGGCTCGGCATTCGACGTTGCCATTCTCACCGCCATCTTTCACAGCTCGGGTGTCATTCGCCGTGACGTCTCGCTTGAGGGGCGCTGTCTTGTGGGCGAGCTTTCGCTCTCGGGCGGTATCCGCGGCGTGCGCGGCATTCTTTGCATGTGCGTGGCGGCAAAGGAGAACGGCTTTACCGAGTTCTACGCCCCTGCCGAAAACGCGGTTGAGGCGGCGGCTGTGGAGGGGATCACGGTCTATGCGCTGCACAACATGCGCGAGCTTGTGATGCACCTCAACGGCGAGGCGACCATGACCCCCGTGACCTGCGATCGTGCCGCCTTCACCGAGGCAACCGCGCGACAGACGGCGGATTTTCTCGACGTGCGCGGTCAGGCAATGGCAAAGCGTGCCATGGAGATCGCCGCAGCGGGCGGACACAACATTCTGCTCATCGGCCCTCCCGGAACGGGTAAGTCGATGCTTGCCAAGCGCCTGCCCTCGATCCTGCCGCCTCTCACCTTTGCCGAGGCGATTGAAACCACCAAAATTCATTCGGTTGCGGGCGTGCTCCCTGAGGGTACGTCGTTGCTCTCGGTGCGTCCCTTCCGCTCGCCCCACCACACCATGAGCCCCGTGAGCCTGGTTGGCGGCGGCATCAATCCCATGCCGGGCGAGGTCTCGCTTGCCGACAACGGCGTGCTCTTTCTCGACGAGCTGCCCGAATTTCCCAAGCAGGTCACCGACGCGCTCCGTCAGCCGCTCGAGGACCGACGCGTCACCATCACCCGTGCGAACGGTCGCGTGACCTTCCCCTGCTCCTTTATGCTCGTTGGCGCGATGAACCCCTGCCGCTGCGGCTATTTCGGTCATCCCACGCGCAAGTGCACCTGCAAGCCCGATGACGTGCGCCGCTACGTCTCGCGCATCAGCGGTCCCATGCTCGACCGCATGGATATTCAGATCGAGCTGCCCTCGCTCTCCTATGAGGAAATCTCCGCGCCCAACGAGAGCGCCGAGCCCTCGTCCGTGATCCGTGAGCGCGTGGTGGCGGCACGCAAATTTGCACGCGAGCGCATGAAGGACAGCGAGGCGGCAGTCTTTTGCAACGCTCAGCTCGACGCGGCAGGCGTGCATCAATTCTGCACGCTCGATCCCGACGCATCCACCCTGCTTCGTGCGGCATACGACCGCATGGGACTCAGCGCGCGCGGCTATGACCGTATCCTGCGCGTAGCTCGTACAATCGCGGACCTCGACGCATCCGAGCTCATCCGCGCACCGCATATCGCCGAGGCGATTCAGCTCCGCAGCCTCGACCGCAAATATTGGGGGTAATTTTTTCTCATGTCCATCAAGAAATTCATTGGTACGAAGAGCTTTTACAAGACCCTGCTCGGCGTGATGATCCCGATTCTCATTCAGAACGCCATCACCAATTTCGTCAGCCTGCTCGACAACGTGATGGTCGGGCGCGTTGGAACCGAGCAGATGTCGGGCGTTTCGATCGTCAATCAGCTCCTGTTCGTCTTTTATCTGTGCATCTTCGGCGCGATTTCGGGCGCGGGGCTTTTCAGCGCACAGTTTTTCGGAAAGGGTGACCACGAGGGCGTGCGCCACACCTTCCGCTTCAAGTGGTATGCCTCGCTGATCCTGCTCGGCGGCGCGATGGCGCTTCTGATCGCGGCGGGCGAGC
>CAJKPX010000136.1 GCA_905201895.1 uncultured Eubacteriales bacterium
TTGCCTCCCTCTTTTTCGCTTGATAGCAAATGCCATGCGCGGCTTATTTTCGCGCAACCAGCAGATATGCCTGTTCGGTCTCCAAGCGGTGCACCACCGCAAGCCCCTCGTCGGTCATGTACCGCGCAAGCGCATCGGGGTCATCGGGATAGACCCGCAGCCGTCGCGTGCCCATATCGAGCCACTCCCCCCGATCCTTGCTCACCGACAGCACAAAGATACCACCGTCGCAAAGCAAGCGCGCGACTTTGGCAATCGCGGCACGCTTTTCCCTGATATGCAAAAATGTGAGGGTGGAATAGACCACGTCATAGCACCTCGGAAACGCATACGTGAGAAAATCTCCGCATACGACCGCGGCATTGGGATATGACGCAAGATGCTCACGTGCGCGAGCGACGGTCTGGGGCGAGAGGTCGATTCCGAGGAAGGTTGCACAGAGTGGTGCCACACGGAGAGCGATTCGCCCTGTGCCCACACCGATCTCGAGTACGTGTTGCGTTTTGTCAAGTGCCATCTGCCCGAGGAAAAGAGGGCCGTCCCAGCCGTCCATATACGCGCGCAGCGGTGCGGGGTCGAGCACGGGATCGTTGTTCTCCTCAATCAGAAGATCGTAATGCCGGATCACGTCCTTCATAATTTTTCTCACCCTTATCGGATCTTGCGGCACTCGATATAGTAGCGCTTATCGGGCGCATGCCCCATCGAAAAGGTTTTGCGCGGAAGCGCACCGTCATAGATCACGGTGCGGAACAGCTCATCCTTGCGCATGCCGTCAAAGAGAAAGCCAACGGCTCCCTCGCGCGAGGCAAGCGTGCGGAGAGAGTCCTCGCCGTGGATATAGTCAACCTCCACCTCGGGATGGCGTGCGTTGTAATCCGAAAGAAATGCCTGAAGCGTGCCGACCGCAAGCTGCTGGGTGGGATGCGGTACAGTCAGCTCACGCTCCACTGCGCCGCTCACAGCCAGAATTTTCTGCGGTGCAGCAGAACCGTTAAGCGCCCCAAGCGCCGCCTCCAGCTCATTGATGAAGGCATCGGGGTCAACGCCGAACACCACGCGGTAGATCGGCTCAAATTCAAGCGCGGGATCGTGCAGGTTCACCACCTCCGCGAGCGCATAGCGTGCGGGATGCTTGCGCGCCGCCTCCTCACCGATCCTCGCCTTGAGCTCCTCATAAGCCGTCTTGGCGGTCGCGAGCGAATGATTGCCGTCGCCCACGGCAAAAAGCAGGGGTGCGAGGGCGGAATCGCCGTAGCGTGCTCCGATCGCCTCGGGCGTGATCAGCGCGGCAAGCGCGCGCTTGATCTTCTCAATCTCAAAATCCTCCAGGAAATAGGCGCAAGCGTGTCCCCCACCCTGCATCAGGTCAAAATTATAGATCGGCCAGCGTTCGCGGCAGGTGATGAGCGTCGGCTCGATCACGGTGCACTCAGGGTCGTCGATCAGGAGCATCACGTGCGGCAGTTCAAGCGGTGCATCGCGGCGAACCGCAACGCGCGGCGGAATGCGCTCGAGTACGGTTCCCTCGGTGGCGCGGATGAGCGACTCCGAGCCCGCGCCAAAATCGTAGCATTCGAGGTCGACCGCTCCGATGATGCCGCTGCGGTATCTGCCGTCCGACTGTCTGCGATAGAGAAAGAGCATGGAGTCGGGATGGGCGATCAACGTTGAGCGGAGCGCCTCCTCCATAGCGCGGTGGATGCGCGGCACGCGTTCCTCGGTCTCGCCGAGATAGACCTCCGGCAGAATGAGACGCAACGTGGAGGGGGCGTTTCCAACGGTTTTCTCCACCGCCTCCCAATAGGCGGGCTCGCTGGTGTATTGGTCGCAGGCAACCACCGCCCAGCGAGTGGGGTCCACGTGGTCGAAATCGGGCAACAGAATCTCGGTCTGGGTGAATACGCTCGGATGCTTATTCATAATTCCTCCGTTTGGAATGTTTTTTTGCGTTCCTCTGTATTTTAGCATATACAGATCAATTTGTCAAGGTGAAACCATCCGAGGAAGGCGCTAATAGCAAATTTATGAGTGCCACTTGCAAAAATCCACTTCGGGAAAGTTTTGAAAGGGTGTGGGAAAACTTTTTCAGATAGGCTTCATTAACGTAACAAGAAAAACGTATGCAAAAGTTTTTTCGC
>CAJKPX010000137.1 GCA_905201895.1 uncultured Eubacteriales bacterium
TGATGCGAAAAAACTTTTGCATACGTTTTTCTTGTTACGTTAATGAAGCCTATCTAAAAAAGTTCCCCGACACCCCTTCATGAGTTGTCCTGCATAATTCGCCCTTTCCCCGCATAGATTGTAGCGTATCAAAATTTGAAGGTGCAACAATCGAAGAAAGGAAGTTTTTGTTCTGCAAAAACAGGGTCAGGCAATATGGAAAGCTATATCAAGTCAAACGCATCGGGCATGCGGGTTCAGGCAGCCCTCTGTGACAAGCAGGTGATCACCGACCTTGCCGCCGACGTCTCGCTCCCCGACTATCTCCCCGAAATCAAGCGTCTTTTGCGCGTTCGCGCAACGGTTACGCCCCCCGACAAATATATCGGTGCGGGTGCCGCCGAGCTCTCGGGCAGAATCGACTATTCCATCCTCTACACGGGTAACGACGGCGCGCTCTACTCGGCAAACGAGGAGGGCGAATATCAATTCAGTGTGCCGCTCGAGTCAACGTCGGATTTTGAGCTCAACGAGGGGCTGATTTGCGACGTGGAAAACGCCGCCGAGGCGGTGGTTGGCAGAGTGGTCTCTCCGCGCAGGCTCTCGCTCAAATGCCGTTTGCGCTCGCGTGTTTGCATTCGCGGCACACGTCTCCTTGACGAACCGCTATCGGGCGACGGAGCGGGGGATCTGCAGCGCCTTTGCGGTCATGCCGAGGCGGCACGCTGCTTCATTGGTATGGGAGAGCCGCTCACGCTCGGTGATGAAATTCTCACCGACGCCGACGCTGCCGATCTGCGCGTGATCTGTGCCGACGCGGAGGTGTTTGTCACCGAGGCAACCGCAGGGAGCGGCGTGGTCAACTGTCGGGGCGAGGCTTGCCTCAAGCTCCTCTGCTGCCACGAGAGTGCCCCTCTGCCGCCGCTGACCCTGACGCGCCGCATTCCCTTCTCTCACACCGTTACGGTTGACGGCGTGGAGGTCAACTGCGACGCCTGCGCAAACGGAATTGCAACCGATCTGCACGTCACCGTGGAGGAGGGCAGAATTCTGTGCGAGGCGGTGGTCTCGCTCCGTGCCCGTGCGCAAAGAAACGAAAGCCTCACCTACACGCGCGACCTCTATTCAACCGCCGCCGTCTGCGAGACGAAAAAAACGCAACTGATTCTGCCGCATGCCGAGCGTTGTCTCAACGGCAACTTCTCGCTCAACACCACCATGACGCTCGAGGAGGCAGGCATCCGCACGGGCATGACTCCCGTTGACCTGACCCTGACCCCCACCGTGACCTCACTCGAACACGAGGGCGGAAAAACGGTCCTTTGCGGTCGATGCCGCGTGCTTGCAATTCTTTGCAGCGGTGAGGAGACTGTCGCGCAGGAATTTGAGCTACCGTTCCGCTACCTGACCGACGGAGACCGTTCCGTCAGCGATTATGATGCCACCGTTGATCCGATTGCCTGCCGCGCACGCGTGGACGGCGAGCGTATCGCCGTGGACGCCGAGCTTGCCGTGAGCCTCACCACGCGGAGTGCAGTTTCCCTCGAGGTTCTCACCGAAGCAAACCTCGGCGAGAAATTCACACCCGTTGGTGCCTCCATGACCGTCTGCTATCCCGCACGCGAGGATACCCTCTGGAGCGTTGCAAAACGCTATCACCGCGCCGTTGGTGACGTCTCGGAGCAAAACGGGCTCGCAAATGCCCCCGCCGCCGACTCCCCCGACTCGCTCGCCGGCGTGAAGTATTTGATTGTTTGAGAGTGAATGCAATTTGAGAGTGAATGCAGGGGAGGGGGAGAACTTTTTAGAAAAAAGTTCTCCCCCTCCCCTGCACCCCTCCCTCTTTCCAAAACTTTCCAGAAGGAAGGTTTTTGGCGGTCAAGGGACGTTTTTTGAGTCAAGGCGCAGAAGTTGTTTTTTAGAAAAATGGAAAAAAGAAAGGCGAGGTTTTAAGGTGGACCTCGCCTCTGTCATTCCCAAAATATAAGAAAAACCTTGTAGGGACAGGCGTCCTCGACTGTCCGTTATGAAGAATTACAACCGTACAATCATTTACGACCCAATCTTATGGATCATTTGGCATTGTGCAATCTAAAAACACATTATTTTACGGTTATTTTTTCATTGCGGACAGTCGGGGACGCCTGTCCCTACAAGATT
>CAJKPX010000138.1 GCA_905201895.1 uncultured Eubacteriales bacterium
GGGCGAAACTTTTTCAAAAGTTTCGCCCCCTCCCCCTGCAAAAAAAACTACTCTCAAACAATTGCCATGATGAGGAAGATGAGGACACAGGCGAGGGTGACGGGCGAGAGGAGCGCGCAGAGGAGGGTGCGTGGGAGATGGCGCGGCGCGAGGGGGGCGGCGTAGGACGAATCGAGGTTCTGCTTGGCGTAGCGATGGTAGATCTTGCGCGCCTCGCCAACGGCAAAGGCGGAAAAGAGCAGGAAGATCACCACGATGCAGAAGGTGAAGATTTCGTCGCTGCCCGCATGATTGTAGAAGGCGGAGAGATAGGGCTGACCGAACAGGCAAAAGACGTTGTAGCCCAGATGCAGAAGCAGGGGCGTGAGCAGCGAGCGCGTGACGTACATCGACACGGCAAGCAGGACGCCGAGCAGAAGGTAGGCGGGAAAGAGCGCGAAGGAGAAATGCAGCAGCGCGAAAAAGAATCCGCTCGAGAGGATCGACACCCACGCGCCGTATTTTTCGTACTCGGTGCACAGGATCGCGCGGTAGACCGTCTCCTCCCCGATCGCAGGCAGGAGCGCATAGGTCAGAAGCAGGATCAGCGTGTCGACCCAGCCGCCGCCCGTGCGTGCCACAAAGGTTTCGTAGAGCGTGAAATTCCCCTCAAGCGAGGCAACGCCGCCCGTGAGAATTTCAAAGAGCATGCCGCCGCTGATCATCACGATCAGGAGCCACAGGC
Source organism: uncultured Eubacteriales bacterium (assembly GCA_905201895.1). Classification (GTDB taxonomy): domain Bacteria; phylum Bacillota; class Clostridia; order Oscillospirales; family CAG-272; genus UMGS1865. Next base: position 725 of record CAJKPX010000138.1, read on the forward strand.
AAAACCACAGGTGCGAGAATCGGGGCAGCCGCAACCGCATGCGAGATCGCAGACCGTCACCGCGCAGAACACCGTAGAGCACGGCAGGAATGAGGAAGATCATCACCTGGAGCAGAACTGCAACGGCATATTCGTTGCTTCGCGTGGCAAGCAGCGTGTCAAGCGGACGCGAAAGCAGGAGCAGCAAAAAGGTTGCGAGCACCAAAATAGGCGGCGCGTGCAGAGGCTTGACGCTGCCCTCACCCGACGAACCGAGGTGGCGGATACCCGTCCACGCGCGGCGTACAAGCGAGGAACAGAGCGCACCGAAACGGCGCATTCCCTCCCCTGCCCGTCCACCCGACGGCGCGGCTGCGGTCTTGTCGGCTTTTTCGGCTTTGGCGGTTGAAGTCCCCGTTACAGCCTCGGCAGTGGGGTCCCCCCCTTCGATCGGATCGGTCGCGCATGCACCCGTGTCCCCTGCCCCACTTGTGGGCTCGATGGGAGTGGGGGCGCAGCGACGGACGCCGCGCTCGGTGACAAGCAGCGAAACGGGCAGATCGTGCGGCTCGGTGGGAACACGCTTGAGGATCATAGTGGAATAGATCGCGCCTGCGCGGATACCCGGGAAGGTGGCGAGGTAGCGATCGTAGTAGCCCTTGCCGTAGCCAATGCGTGCACCCGTGGGGTCAAGGGAGAGCGCGGGCAGAATGCAAAGCGCGCGCGCATCGGGCGTGCAGAGTGGGGCGTCGGCAGGGGGCTCGGGAATGCGATAGGCTCCCTCGGTCAGACGCGCCGAGGGGAGCAGCTCGTAAAATTGCATGGTGTTGGTCTCCACGTCACAGCGCGGAAAGGCAACGGGAATGCCGCGCTCGCGTGCAATGCGAACGAGCGGGAGCAGATTGATCTCACCCTCCAGAGGGGCATAGACCAGCAGCGCCGAGGCTTGCAAAAAGACCTCCAACGCGGCAAAATTGGCAACGATCCGCGCGTCCATTTCGCGCCTTTGCTCCGCGGGGATCGCCGCTCGCCGCTCCTTGAGGGCGGCACGTAGCTCTTGCTTTGTCATGTCAGTCCGCCAGAATTGCCGAGCGAAGCGTGTCGGCTTTTTCGCGACCGCACAGAGCGGCAACGAGGGCGAGACCAAACTCCACCGCAACGCCCATGCCTGCGGCGGTGATGACTTTGCCGTCGCTCACCACGCGATCCTTTGCAACCGTTGCGCCCTTGAGGTGCTCCTCAAAGCCGGGGAAGCAGATGGCGCGCTTGCCCTCGAGGTAGCCGCGCTTACCCATCACCCAGGCGCGGC
>CAJKPX010000139.1 GCA_905201895.1 uncultured Eubacteriales bacterium
AGGCGGGGGTGCCGTCGGGTGCTTCGGTTGCAACCGAGAAGGGAAGCTTGGGGGCATAGATAAAGGTTGCCTCCTTGCCGTTCTCGGTCACCACGTGTGCAACGCATTGGTTGCCGTAGCAGTCGACCTTGGCGTCCTTTGCGCGGTCGCCCAGGAGCATCACAGCCATTTCCACCTGGTGCACCAGGTATTCGGGCAGGTTTCCGCCGCCGCCCGTTACGATCAGACGCGAGACCTCACCGAGGTCTCCGAGCTCCTCTGCATAGCGCAGCGCCGAGGTGCTGAAAAAGGGCGTGTTGTAGGTGGAAGCCAGCGCGAAAATCTTTTGCGCATCCACCAGATTGGGAGCAAAGGTTTTGTCGATGTAGGTAGGCTTGCCATAGCGCAGAGCCGTGGTTGCATAGACCAGATGGCGGTCGGGGTCGCTGGGCGCGAGGATGAGCAGCACGTCGCTCTTTTCGCAAACCTCCTCAAGGGTGGCGCAGAGTTCCACGCCCATCTTTTCACACCACTGTGCCGAGGTTTCGCCATATTTGGGGGAGAGATCGAGCTCACCCCAGGCATACGCCACCTCGTAGTCGGTTCCGAGCGCCTCGTTTGCCTCGCGGATCCACTGCGGATAGTTGTTGGCGTGCCATTCGCTCAAATAATAGTCGATGAAACCGATCTTTTTCATATCAGAACACGATCTCCTTCTTTGCCTCTGCCGACGCGTAGAGAGCGTCGAGCAGCTTTGCACTCTCGAGGATGTTGTCGATGTGGTTCTTGTTCTTCACGCCGCTCTCTACCGACTCGAGGAATGCGCGGTCCTCGCACAGATACATGTCGGGAATATCGTATTCGGGAGCAACCGTTTCAAGCGTTGCACCGTCGTAGAACTCAAACTTTCCGCCGTAGGTCAGGCGTGCGCCGCCCTTGTCGCCCATGAAGTCGATGAACATATCCTTTTGGTTGATGTTCTGTGCCCATGCGCCGTTGAAGGAGATGCTTGCCTTGTCGGTGCGGATGTGACCCGTGATGAAATCGTCGACGTCGTTGGTGCCGTTTTCAATGTCCTTGGTGTCCTCTGCCCACATTTTGGTGTACTTATACGCCTTCATGTCCTTCGCCATTTCGCTGTATGCGTCGCAGGTGAGGGTTTGCAGGGTTGCGCCGCCGAGGATATAGAGAATGAGGTCGAGGAAGTGAACGCCCCAGTCGATCAGAACGCCGCCGCCCGACTGCTCCTTGGTGGTAAATGCACCGCCGAGTCCGGGGATCGAACGGAAGGAACGGAAGGAGCAGTAAACGTGGTAAATCTTACCAAACTTGCCCTCGCGGTTGAGCTGCTCCAGCATTTCAACCGACTTGTTGTAGCGGTTGCAAACGCCGATGTTGAGCATCAGTCCTCTCTTGTTTGCCTCCTCTGCCATCTCGCAGGAGAGCTTGTAGTTTACCGTGATCGGCTTTTCGCAGAAAACGTGCTTGCCTGCACGGAGCGCGTCCATCGTTACGGTGTAATGCGCGTAGTTAGGGGTGAGTACGTAAACAGCCTCCACCTCGGGGTCTGCCAGCGCGACCTTGTAGTCGGTAATCACGTTTTCTACAACGGTGGGATATTTTTCCTTCATTGCCTCTGCCTTCTCTGGAATGAGATCGCAGGCATATTTGATGCGAATTCCCTCAATCTGCGTGAGAGCGGGAAAATGTGCGTTTTTTGCGATTCTTCCGCAGCCGATGATTGCAATAGTTTTCATCTTCAAAAACCTCTCTTTTTCACAAAATTGCAACGAGTTGCCTTCATTATCATTTTATAACATTTTTTCGCCTGCGTCAAGTCAATAATTTTGCCCTTTCTTAACACTATCTTGCTATTTTGGAGAGAGCTTGCAGGGGGAGGGAGCCCCTTCTTACAAGAAGGGGCTCCCTCCCCCTGCAC
>CAJKPX010000140.1 GCA_905201895.1 uncultured Eubacteriales bacterium
CGTAGGGATATTCTTTTTGGGGTCAGAAACGGCTCACGATTTGAACCCCGCAAATAGATTTTATTCTAACTCACACCATCAAGGTTCAAGATAGGAGACGTGACCGTGAAAAATAAAATTTATCCTATTCTCATTATTCTTTCAGGCGTTTTTTGGGCAAGCGCATGTATTTTTGTGGATTATCTGTCCAAGCATACCCCCTTTACTTCCTTTCATCTCACCGCCATCCGCATGACCGTTGCGGCGATTCTGCTCAACACCCTCCTCATTGTCAAGGGAAAAGGCCTTTCGGCTTACCGCCTCTCCCTCCGCTCCTGGATAATCGTTGCCGCTTCGGGTATCTTTTCAGTGTTCGGCATGAGCTCGCTCTATTTCACCAGCATGATTCAAACCTCCGCCGCCGTTGCAGCCATTCTGCTCTACACCTCGCCAATCTTCGTGATGGTCATGTCGCTGATCTTTTTTAAGGAACGGCTGACCGCCAAAAAAATCGTTGCCTTCCTCTTTGCCATCGTAGGATGCGCGCTGGTATCGGGCATCATGTCAGGCGCAAAGGCGAGCCCCGCAGGAATTGCAATCGGACTTGCAGGCGGCTTTGCCTATTCACTCTACGGTATTCTGACCACCTTCTTCCTGAAAGAAAACAAGGATCCGCTCGTGTTTACGGCATTGAGCTTTTTGTTCGCCTCTGCAACCGCGCTCCTGACCTCCAATCCGGGTGTGATCGTCCGCTTCATTCCAACTGCTCCCTCCCCCGCACTCCTAATCCTGATCTGCGTTCTGCTCAGCCTCTGCACCGCCGTGATTCCCTTTTTGCTCTACACGGTGGGACTCAAGGGTGTGAAACCCGATGCCGCATCCATCCTTGCCTTCAGCGATCCGCTCGCCGCATGCTTGTTCGGCACTGTCATTCTCGGGCAGCCGATGGACTCCTTCGGCGTGATCGGAATTGCCTGCATGCTTGCCGCGATTGTGGTCCTCAATCTTCCGCATCGCAAGGCATCCGCATCGCCAAAATAAACCGATATGCAAACAAAAAACGCTGTCTCACCGTGCATGGTGAAACAGCGTTTTTTATTATTCCAAAATATTGGTGGTGATATAGTCCACGCCCCAGGACACGAGCTGCTCCGCCACAGCAGGGTCATCCACCGTCCAGCAGTTGACCTCAAAGCCCTGCGCGTGCAGATCCGCAATCAGCTCCTCGGTGAGCGACTTGTAATAAACGTCTACGTCGAATCGGTGCGCCTTCATTTTGGCAACCACCTCCTCGGTAAAGACCTTGAACAGGTACTGTGCACGCTGTGTAGGGCGGTAATTGCGCACGTACACCAAATTTTCAAAGCAGAAGGAAATGAAGATCACCTCATCCAGATAGCCAAGTGTCTCGATGCGGTCGATGATCCGCCGCACCTGTACCTCCTCCATCGGGTTTTTCAGCTCCAGCACGCAGGTTTTCTCATATTTTTTGCAAATTCCGATATATTCCTCGAGCGAGGGCATGCGGAGATCCTCACGAACACCCGCACCGTCCGTATCGAGCAGTTTGATCGAGCGGAGCGCCGCAAAGGTCTGCTCCTCAACCACCAGCTCCACACCCGACACGCGCGTGGTCGTATCATCGTGAATAATGATCAGATCGCCGTCGGCGGTGCAATGAATATCGGTTTCCACGCCGAAATAGGAACGGTTGCCCG
>CAJKPX010000141.1 GCA_905201895.1 uncultured Eubacteriales bacterium
TTCTTGTTACGTTAATGAAGCCTATCTGAAAAAAGTTTTCCTCCCCTCCCCCTGCCCCCCTCCCCTCCTTTCAAAAACTTTTCATGAGAAAGGAAAAGGTGGTATGGGGTGTTTTTTATTTCAAGGCACGGAAGTTGTTTTTTGAAGGAAAATAAAAAAAGGCAGCCATGAGACCTCGCCTCTATCATCCTTTGGAGTCAGAGCCATCCTGAAGGCGCGAAGCCACGAAGGATCTTGACACTTCAAAAAAAAAAGCCTCATATCATGGTGAAAAGAGCAAGAAAAGCATAATTTGCATCAATCGGGGTAAAATAGAGGCAAATACCCCCAAAAAAGAGAGGATGTGAGGTCATGCTGGAGCTATGCGAGGACTATCGCGAGAACGTGCGGCGAGTGGATGAGCGGATGCGTGTGATGGAGAATTTTGACCTAATCAAAAAGGTGCTTTTCATCGGCAAGCAGGAAATCACGCTTTATTTTATCGACGGCTTTGTGGACGGCGGCTCGATGAACAAGCTGATGATGTTCTTTCTCTCGCAAAAGAGCTTGGGCGAGCCCGAGGAGTCGGGAGGCGAGGCAGCAGCTCGCTATTTCGTGGAGCATTCCCTGCCCTACGTGGAAGGAGAATACACCGCCGACACGCGCCTGATGGAGCAGATGCTCCTCTCGGGCACCACGCTGATCCTCGGCGAAACCTTTGGCAAGTATGCCGTGATCGTCGACTCGCGGACCTACCCGACGCGCTCTGTTGAGGAGCCCGAAAGCGACCGCGTGATGATGGGCTCGCGCGACGGATTTGTGGAGACGCTGGTCTTTAACACCGCGCTCATCCGCCGCCGTATCCGCGATCCCGACCTGACCATGAAATATCTCACGGTTGGCACGCGAAGCCGCACCGACGTGGTGATCTGCTATCTGGAGGGGCAGGCAGACCCGAGCTACGTTGCCGATCTCGAGCGCCGCATCCAATCAATCAACACGGAGGCGCTGACGATGGGGCACGAATCGCTCGCGGAGCTGCTTGTTCGTTCGCACTGGTACAACCCCTTTCCAAAAATCCGCTACACCGAGCGTCCCGACGTTGCCGCGGCACAAATCCTTGAGGGGAGCGTTGCGATCATTTGCGACAACTCCCCCGAGGTAATGGTTCTGCCAAGCACCTTTTTTGATTTCACGCAGGAGACCAACGATTTTTATTTTCCGCCACTCACGGGCACCTATATCCGCATCGTGCGGCAGATCGTGTTCTGGGCAACGCTTCTGCTCGTTCCGATCTGGTTTTTGCTGACCAAAAATCCGCAGGATACTCCCACATGGCTACGCTTTATCCTGCCCGAGTCGAGCGGAAAGATTCCCATTTTCGCACAGCTGATGCTGGTGGAATTCATGATCGACGGACTGCGCATGGCGTCGATGAACACCCCCAGCATGCTCTCGAATTCACTCGCGGTGGTGGGAGGACTGATCCTCGGTGACTTTGCGGTCGACATCGGCTGGG
>CAJKPX010000142.1 GCA_905201895.1 uncultured Eubacteriales bacterium
ACTGCACGCACTTGGGGTTGTTGAAGTACTGATACTGCAGCTTTTCGCCGTAGTAGACCGAAACTACGTCGAAATAGCTGATCATCGACATCATTTCGGTAACGGTTCCGGTCATGACAGCGTTCTTGCAGTTGCGGGGAGCCATCACTGCCGAAACCTCATCGGAGACCTCGGTGCGGTAGTTTGCCTGGTTGTCATCGTATTTGGGGAAGGGCAGCACGCCGTACTGCATCTTCATATTTTCGGTGAAGTAGGATGCCTCGCGGAGCATCTGCGCGTAGAAAAGCGATCTGCCGCCGGAGAACACGGGGTTATGCTCCTCCTCGCCCATGTAGTCACCTGCCGATCTGTAAACCTGCTCGGTCAGACCGAGGAAGTCTACAATCGCCTGCATGCGGTCGGAAACCGATGCCTCAAGTGTTTTTGCAAATTCGCGGGTTCCGTCGGGCTTTCTGGGAGCCAGATCACAGTTGAGAGAGGTGCCGAACGCGCGGATGGAGTGGGTGTTGACCAAGAGACCGTATTCGCGGTCCTCCTCAGCGGCGTCCATATTCGTGGTCACCTTCTGGGTGTATTCCTTCAATTTTGCGAGAGTCCAGTCGCCGTCGATCGCGAGATCGTAGAGATCTCCGAGCTGCAGGTCCTCTGCGGTCTGCTCGTTGAAGAAGATTACTTCAAGATACTCGTAGAGCGTGTAGGCGATATCGCCGTACATCATGTAGATTGCGCCGTTGTAGTTGCACTCGTTGTAGTAAACCTCACTCCACCAAGCCTTGGTCACGTCGATGTTATCAAGCTTGTTGAAGTCCCAGCCGTAGCCCTCAAGCGTTGCCGAAACGAGGTATGCCTGGTGAGTTGCAACCAGATCGTATTGGCTCTGGGGAAGGAGGCTGTTCGTGCGCAGGGTTGCAATGAAGGAGTCTCTGTCCTCCCAAGAGCCTGCCTGCGGAACGATGGAGAGGTCGACGTGGCAGCGCTCAGCAACCTCTGCGTTGCGGTCGAAGATCGCCTGCTCAACGCCTGCGAGATTGGCACCGGTGGACTCAAACTCATAGGCGGTGGTTGCACGCGTGAGGATCACGAATTCCTGCGTTTGTCCGTCGAAGATGTACTCGGGATCGAGATCGTCTCTTTCTTTGGGGTTTACGGTTTCGGTGGCGTCATCACCTGTGGTGGTTTCTTCGGGATCGGTTGCGTCGCCATTGTTGCCCGTGGTTTCGTCGGTATCCTTCGGCTCATTGTTGGTGTTGTTGTTACAACCCGCGAAAACGCCGAGACACATGACCAAAACGAGGAGCAGACAAAGCGCCTTGTAGAACTTGCTCATAGTGAAAACTCCTTTCATATTTTAGAGTGGTTTTATTATAACACAATTCTCCATCTCTTTTCTATCATTTTTTTGCATTTCAATAAGACGTTTTTGCTCTTTTTGAGCAGGGCGGCCCGACAGGCCTCGATGCCGTCGCAGGGCACGGGCTTGAAGTCGA
>CAJKPX010000143.1 GCA_905201895.1 uncultured Eubacteriales bacterium
CGAAAAAACTTTTGCATACGTTTTTCTTGTTACGTTAATGAAGCCTATCTGAGAAGAAGTTCCCCCCTCCCCCGCACCCCCACCCACTTCAAGAACTTTCCAGAAGGTTGATTAAGGTGTCAAGGGGGGGCTTTTGAATTAAGACGCAGGAATATAACAAGGCTGCTCCGCAGGTACGGATTCATTACTCATTCAAAAGGGATTTTTGAACAGCACCGCTTGACACGCGGTGCGCGTTATGATATACTGAATATGAAATATGTGCCATGTTTGTGGAACAGTGACCGAAAGAGGACGAGCAAAGGGGGGCTATTGTGATGGAGATTGGCGGTTGGAATTTTGAATATACCACGTTGCCGCATTGGTCGGATCGCGAGGAGTATCCCTGCACCGATTGCATGCTGGAGTCGTCAAACGGCGAGATCGGATGCCTGATCTATTCGATCCCCGAGATGGAAAACGCGCTCGGATACTGTGCGATCCTCTCAAACAAGGCGCAACCTGCGCTGCTGCTCTCGATTTTGGAGATGGCGTTTGCCAAAACGGTCACATTCAGCCGCGATCAACGGTTCCTGATTTTGCGTGCGCATTATCGGCGCGACAAATGGTTTTTGCTGATCCTCGATCTTGTCGAGCAGAAATATTCGGTGGAGCACACGGTGCCGATCGCGCGGCAATATTCGATTGCAGAACGCGCCGACGGCGAGTTTGAGATCCTTGTGGAAGGGCGTCCGCCGATGGCTGCATCGGGGGCGTCGGTTGAAAACGCGTGGTTGCAGGGCACGATGCGGCGTGTCTTTTCGGTGCATGGCAAGCGTCGTTGGCGTCCCTGGCGCGACCTGGCGGAGGGGGCAGATCTGAATCTGCAGGAGCGCTCCTTCCTCTCGATCTTTCGCAGCCGTGAGCGGATTTGGCGCGAGTCGCTTGAGCTGGTTGCCTTCGGCATGATCACGGCGCAGGAATTCGTCGACCGCAATCAAAGCAAGCGACTTTGGTTCCCCTCGCCCTTTCGGGTGGGACCGAATGGGCGGGTGCAGGCATTCTCCATGCAGAACGTGGACTATGACGGGAGTTTTTTGCCCGCCTTTACCACGAAAGCGGCATGTCTTGCGCATTGCCGTGCGCAGAATTGGGACTCCTCCGTGATGCTCTGCCGTGCGTCCCTGAAGCGCCTGATGCAAACGATGGATTCCCATTATCTCACGCGCACATGGGGCATCGTCATTGACCCCGACGGCGCAAGTGGACTCATGATCCCACCCGGAATTCGCGTCACTCCCAAAAGCCTGCGCTATTGAGGCGGGGGAGAGCGGAGGGGTTAATTTTTTTGCGGGGAGGGAGAAAACTTTTGCAAAAGTTTTCTCCCTCCCCGCACC